>CAMOOA010000068.1 GCA_946621045.1 uncultured Erysipelotrichaceae bacterium | reverse complement strand
GCTGCCCTCGCATGATGAACCCGAGAAACGAGTTCATTCGTCTTGAACAGGGACACTGTCACAACTGCCTGCGCTGTGTCCGGGCGTGCCCGACCAACGCAATGACATATCTGCACAACCGGCCGACCATTGTTGAAGACGAATGCATTCTCTGCGGACAGTGCTACAAAGTATGCCCGCATGACGCAAAAGCGGTCATTTCAGATCTTGACCGGATCAAAGGATGGCTGAATAACCACGAACAGGTGATCATCAGCGCTGCGCCGAGTTTTACTGCGGTCTGGCCGCAGTTTGATTCGCTGGTAAAGATCCTGGAAGGCCGCGGTTTTTCCGGTGTGCGGGAAACCGCCGAAGGCGCAAAGCTTGTCACAAAGGCGTTCCGCAATCTGATCGATGAAGGGAAGATGGAGAATATCATCACGACCTGCTGCCCGGCGGTGAATGCGCTGATCGAAAAAGAGTTCGGCGAACTGACGCCGTACATGGCGCCGGTCGTTTCCCCGATGATTGCGCACGGACGGATGCTGAAGGAAGAGAATCCGGACGCGAAGATCGTCTTTCTTTCCCCGTGTATCGCCAAGTTCAAAGAGATCCGCGATGCGCGGTTTGCCGGCGCAATTGATGCCTGTATCGGAATGGAAGAACTGATTCAGTGGGTCGAAGGCACCCTGACGGAAGGCGAGGCTTCCGACTGGAAGGCATTTGAAGGCTCCATCGCGCGTCTGTATCCGACCCCGGGCGGAATTCTCAACTGCATTGAACATGACAATGTAAATTACAAATACATCAATGTGGAAGGTGTGGACCGGATCAAGCAGGTGCTTGAGGCCATGAAGGAAGGCACGCTGAAAGGATATTTCGCGGAGATGTCCTCCTGCATCGGCTCCTGCATGGGCGGACCGCTGCTTTCGCATTTCAAGCACAATGAATGGCTCGGCCAGAGCGTGATCCGTGAGAACGTTGACATGAACGCAAAGATTTCCGGCGGACCGCTTCCGCTCGACCTTTCGGCGGAATGGAAACCGGAGGATATCTGGCGGCCGAAACATACCGAGGAGGAGATTCAGAAGGAGATGATTCTTCTCGGCAAAACATCGCAGGACAAGATCCATGACTGCGGCGCCTGCGGCTATGAGACATGCCGCCTGAAGGCGATCGCGGTTCTCGACGGCAAGGCGGATCCGAGAATCTGTCTGCCGGAGGCACTGGAACGCGCCGAATCGCTCTCCAATGTCGTTATTGAAAATACGCCGAACGGCATTGTTGTTCTGGATAAGGACCTCAACATCCGCGAGATGAATCCGTCCGCGCGCAAGATGCTCAATCTGGACATGGTGAATCCGACCGGCATGCCGGTTGTCACCGTACTGCCGGATGATGCGCTGGAGCGGCTGATCCGGATGACCGGCCGTAAGACGGAGTACATGCGTGTTTTCTATGAAAACTACAAACTGCTTGTCGATCACGCCATCGTCAACGTTGAAAGTCAGGATCTGTATGTTCTGATTCTGATGGACCGTACGAGCGAGAACGCACGTGAAGTGCAGCTGCGCAAGATGCGGGAGCGGACAATGAACGTCACGACCGCAGTAATCGATGAACAGATGCGTACCGTACAGGAGATCGCAAGCCTGCTCGGTGAAACAACCGCACGCTCGAAAGTTGCGCTGACAAACCTGAAACGGTCGATGGATGAGGACGATAATGTCTGAACGGATCTACATTGATGCCTACTGGCGTTCGCTGAACCATTACGGGGAGGAACTCTGCGGCGACCGGGTCCAGATCCGGCGCAGCGATACCTGCATGGTCATGGTTCTGGCGGACGGACTCGGAAGCGGGGTAAAAGCGAATATTCTGTCGACCCTCACGAGCACGATTCTCAGTGAAATGATTTTTTCGGGAATGCTGCTGTCGGATGCGGTGGAGACCATTGCGGATACACTGCCGGTATGTCAGGAGCGGGGTGTTGCCTATTCCACGTTTACGATCGTGCAGATCTATTATGACGGCGCGGCATACATCGCGGAATTCGACAATCCTGCCTGCGTCGTCATGCGCAACGGCAAAATTCTCGAACACGATCGTCAGTGTGAGGAACTCAACGGACGAAAGATCTATATCACCAACATGCTGGTTCAGCCCGGTGATCGTTTTATTGCGTTCTCGGACGGTGTCCTGCATGCAGGCGTAGGCATGGCACTGAACTTCGGCTGGGGTCATGATGAAGTGGAACGGTTCCTTGTCAGCTCCACCACGCCGCAGGACAACTCCCGGGAAGTGACGCGGATTCTGCTTACCAACGTGGATTATCTCTACGGCGGAGAGCCGGGCGATGATTCCACGGTCTGCTGCCTGTCCATCGTGCCGTCCACCGAGACGCGCGTCATGGTCGGTCCTCCTTCAAAGCCGGAGGATGATGAGACTGTTGTCCGCAGGCTGCTTACGGCGACCGGAAAGAAGGTCTGCTGCGGCGGAACAACATCGAATATCGTATCCCGTATCACCGGGAAGGAGATCCTTACGGACAGTCTTCTCAACATGACGGCGGATGTGCCGCCGAAGGGTTTCATTGAAGGAATCGATCTTGTGACGGAAGGCGTTCTTACCCTGCAGAAGGTGGCGCGTTATCTTGACCGTGCCGCAAAGGATCCCCAGTATGAGGAAGAACTCGAGCTGTCGAAACAGCAGGACGGCGCATCGTGTCTTGTCCGTGTATTCCTTGAGGCAAGCGAGATTACATTTATGGTCGGACTGAGCGACAATCCGGCCCATTCCAATATTGATTATTCCCCGATCAGTCTGAACGCCAAGATTGCCCTGATTGAAGAAGTGGCAGAGAATCTTCGGACGATCGGACGGATCGTGCGGGTGGAGATGTACTGATGATCCGGCAGATCGATCCATCCACGCTGCGCTGGCTGCGGCAGCCGTCGATGTACATGTTTGACAACGGGAGACTTGTGCTTGAAACAGAGCCGTATACGAGTTTTCATTCGCTCTCGTTTGACAGCACGAATGCATTCGGCATGCTGCTGGAACCGATGAAGGGTTTCTGCTTTACCGCCCGGATGGACTATCAGTTCCAGGGAAGTGAAGACGAGTGCGGCATCCTTCTCAAACAGAACAACACCACCTGGGCAAAGTCCGGCATTGAGCGAAGGGCAGATGCCCTGGATCTTGCATGCACGGTGTATTCCGACGGATACGGCGACCGCAGCTGCCGCGAGATCGGCAGCGGGATCCGCTGGATGTATCTGCGGGTGCTGTACTGGAGCGGCAACGCGCGGTTCCAGTACAGTTTTAACGGAGAGCGCTATTCCGACATGCGCTGGCTCCGGTTTGCGCCCGGGGAAGAACCGGTGGTCGCCGGTATTTATGCATGCAGCGGAGGAAATTCCTACTTTGACTGCACATTCTCAGAACTTCAGCTGAGAGAGCTTTAGAAAAGAGGTAACAGCTATCTATGAGTGCTTCAGAACGTCTGATCCGGTATTGCAGAATCAATACCCAGTCGGATCCGGAATCCGGAACACATCCTTCCGCAGAGCGGGAGTTAGATCTTGCCAGGCTTCTGGTGAAGGAACTCGGGGAACTCGGACTGACAGATGTTTCGCTGGATGAGCATGGGTATGTATATGCCCATCTTCCGTCCAATATGGACAGACCGGTAAAAACAGTCGGCTTTATCGCCCATATGGATACGGCCCCGGATTTTTCCGGAGAGAATGTATGTCCGCGGATCATTGAACAGTATGACGGCGGTGATATCGTTCTGAACGAACACCGGACCACACGGGTCAGCGATTTTCCGTATATGAAGCGGCTGAAGGGGAAGACCCTGATCGTTACGGACGGAAATACGCTGCTCGGCGCAGACGACAAGGCAGGCATTGCCTGCATCGTGGAGGCACTGGCATATTATCAGTCCCATCCGGAAGTAAAGCATGGTCCGATCGCGGCCGCATTTACGCCCGATGAGGAAATCGGGGAGGGAGCGATGTTCTTCGATGTCGCCAGAATGAATGCGGATTTTGCCTATACGATGGACGGTGATACGGTATCCGTCATGTCGGATGAAACCTTCAATGCGGCATCCGCTGAAGTGAATGTCCGGGGATTTTCCATTCACCCCGGCGAAGCCAAAAACAAACTGAAAAACGCGGCGCGGATCGCGGCGGAATTCATATCGCTTCTGCCGGCAGAGCAGACGCCGGAACACACGGAAGGAAGAGAAGGATTTATTCACCTGACCGGTATGAAAGGCGCAACGGAAGAGGCATCCCTGTCGTTTATCATCCGTGATCATGATGCGGGAAAGCTTGCGGAAAAAAAGCGGCTTCTGGAAGGCGCTGCGGCTTACCTCAATCAGCGGTACGGCGAAGGAACGGTCGCTGTCTGCATCAAAGACAGTTACCGGAATATGAAGGAAGTGCTTGCGCAGTGCCCGGAGGTATCCGCAATAGCACTGCGTGCGATCCGGGACATCGGATATGAACCGGAAGTGGTGCCGGTCCGCGGCGGAACCGACGGATCGAATATCTCCTTTATGGGGCTGCCGTGTCCCAATCTCGGTGCCGGCGGCGGAAATTTCCACGGACCGTATGAATACTGCGTTGCGGAAGAACTGGAAGATGCAGTCCGGCTGATTCTGAGAATCGCCGAACTGACAGCGGAGGCATAAGGAATGATCTATACATGCACAATGAACCCGTCTCTCGACTGCTATATGGAGTCGAACGATCCCCTGAAGCGCGGCACCAGAAACCGCAGCATGCTGGAATACTATGAGGCGGGCGGAAAGGGAATCAATGTTTCCATTGTTCTGAACAATCTGCAGGTCCCGAGCCATGCGTGCGGGTTTCTCGGCGGATTCACAAAGGACTTCTATATCACACTGCTGGAGAAATATTCGTATATCCAGCCGAATTTCACCTATACAAGGGGTCATACCCGCATCAATGTGAAGTACCGCGACGGCGCGTCCGAAACCGAACTGAACGCTGCCGGTCCGTACATCACCGCGGAAGATATGGAACATCTGATGACAAAGACAAACCGCCTGGATGAGGAAGACTTCTTTGTCCTTGCCGGAAACTGCCCGCGGCATCTCGATGAATCGGTGCTTGTCATGCTGGAACGTCTGATGGGTGACGGGGTCCGGGTCTGTCTGAATACTGACTGGGAAATCGCAGGCAAGGCGGTTGAAATGGGGCCGTTTCTTCTGAAGACGAATATTCCGTATCTTGAGGAATGCTGCGGAACGACATTTGATGAAGCTTCTCTGTTTGCAAAGCTGAAGGAACTGAATGCGCAGGGCGTAAAGAATGTTGTCTGCACCGATGCGGCAGGGGAACATGCATATCTGGCGTGCTCGGAAGGTGTGTATTCCTGTGATATTCTGCATGAAATGCAGGCTGTCAGCATGATCGGAACCGGCGATGCGCTGGTTGCCGGATTTATCATGAATTCGCTGCGTTCTCCCGATCCGGTGGATGCGTTCCGTTTCGGCTGCTGCTGCAGCGAGGCAACCGCATTTACCAAGGGCTTCGGAACCCGTGAGAAGATCATGGAACTGTATGAGAAGTGTGAGGTCGCAAAGGCGGAATAGGACAGCATGCTTGCGTCCCATTCTGCTTGAGAGTATGATAACTGCCATGGAACAGAAAATGATAAAACTTTGCGCAGCTGCAGCTGTGCTGATGACAGCCGGGTGCGCTTCGCCGGCACCCGGACCGGAAGAAACACCGGCTGAGACGAAACCTGCCGCGGTTGCGGATCCCTCCGAGGTGACCATTACCAATCCGGTGGCGATCAATGTCCTGGAAGATCCTGCGGATCTCAGCGGCTATGAATGGCTGTATGATGATGCGCCGGCATTTTCGCTGATCACGCTTCAGGAAAGCATCCGCCTGTTCAGCGAAAAAGGATCGGGAATTCTTGTCTACAGTACCGAATCCTGCCCCTGGTGCAACCGTGCCATTCCGGTTCTGAACGATGTTCTGAAGGAATACGGAGTAAAAGCGTATTACGTAAATACCGGAGTCCCGATTTCTCCGGATCCGGCGGAATCGAAAAAGTATTATGAGGAACTCTGCAGCTATATCGATTCCATATTTGAACTCGATGAGGACGGACAGCCGACATTCCAGATTCCCGAGGTTATTGCCGTCAAAAACGGAGAAATCGTCGGGCATCATCTGTCGCTTGTGGACAGCTTTGTGATGGCGGACAATGACAGCCAGATGACAGACGGCGAAATCGAAGAGCTGAAAACGATCTACCGCGAGCTGATCACCGCCGCGGCAGACTGACAGAATCTGCACAGACAAGACGGAGAAATCCGTCTTTTTTTCGGTTCCTGCGGGCGGAAGAGTATACAATAAAAGTATGGATCTCCTGTCACGCTGGTTTCAGCGAAAAGAGCGCATCCAGGGACCGGTTGTCGATCTTGTGGAGGAACAGATCATTGAGCCCGATGCAGATAATCAGTTTGTGCCGTCGTATATGTACGGAATCTACCTGCACCATTCCTTTCAGCGTGTCGGAAACTGCGATCTTCGCGTGGGCTCAAATGATGAACTGTATTATGCGGGCAATATCGGCTATCGGATCAATCCGTTTTACCGGGGGCATCATTATGCGTATGAGGCCTGCCGTCTGCTTATGAAAATCGCAAGGAATTTCGGAATGCACCGGCTGATCATCACATGTTCCCCGGAGAATGACGCCAGCCGCAAGACGATTGAAAAACTCGGCGGGATCCTGATCGAAACGGCGGATGTTCCCGCAGGGCACTGGCTGTATCAGCGCGGGGAAACCGTGAAAAACATCTATTACATTAATGAGTGAGCAGCTTCGGCTGCTTTTTTT
>CAMOOA010000067.1 GCA_946621045.1 uncultured Erysipelotrichaceae bacterium | reverse complement strand
CCCAGACACCCTTGACCGCCGGGAACGGAGGTTTCGGACGAGGCATACCGCGCTGGCCTTCAATGGACGCAATCAGAGCTGTCTCTTCGCCGCAGACAAACGCGCCTGCGCCAAGACGGATTTCAATATCAAAGTTGAAGCCGCTGCCGAAAATGTTGTCGCCGAGCAGACCCAGTTCATGCGCCTGGCGGATCGCAATCTTCAGACGGTGTACGGCAATCGGATACTCTGCACGGATATAGATATAACCCTTATGCGCACCGACTGCGTAAGCCATGATGGCCATACCTTCAAGGACTGCATGCGGATCGCCTTCGAGAATGGAACGGTCCATGAATGCGCCCGGGTCACCTTCGTCGGCGTTGCAGATGACATACTTCTCATCACCCGGCTGATCTTTTTCGAACTGCCATTTGACACCTGTCGGGAAACCGGCGCCGCCGCGTCCGCGGAGTCCGCTGGCCTTCATCTCATCGATGACTTCCTGCGGTGTCATGGAGGTCAGAGCCTTTGCAAGTCCCTGATAACCATCGATCGCAATATATTCTGTGATATCTTCCGGACCGATTCTGCCGCAGTTGCGCAGTGCAATACGCTGCTGCTTCTCATAGAATTTGATCTTTTCAATATCATGAATGCGCTGCTTTGTCTCCGGATCTTCGTCATACAGCTGCATGTCTTCAATGACACGTCCGTTAACGATATGTTCCTCAACAATGCGCTCGGCATCTTCCGGTTTTACATGGCAGTAATAAATATTGTCCGGGAAGATTGCCATGATCGGTCCCTTCTGACAGAGACCGAAGCATCCTGTTTTGACAAGGTTTACTTCGCCCTGAATACCGCGCTTTACCAGTTCCGCCTTCAGATTTTCAATGATCTTGTCGGAATTGGAAGCGTGACATCCGGTACCGCCGCAGGTAAGCACATCAAGACGGATCTTGTCATCCGCAGGCTTGTCCATGCCTTCACGCAGCGCAACTTTACTTCTGGACTGCTCACGCAGTTCATTCAATTCATTTACACTGTTCATATGTTGTTCTCCTGGATGTACTCAAGCAAGTTTCTCTGCAGCTTTGATACGATTGATTTCTGCAGTAACTGTCTCCTTCGTGCAGTTACCGAATACTTTGCCGTCAATGACGCATACCGGCGCAAGACCGCACGCGCCGAGGCATCGTGTGGCATCGAGCGAGAAAATGCCGTCTGCGCTCGTCGAATTGATCTCAGTGCCTGTAAGATCCATTGTTTCGTCGATCAGAGCCTGTGCTCCTTTGACATAGCAGGCAGTTCCGAGGCAGATGTTGATAACATGTTTCCCCTTCGGGCTGGTTGTAAACTGTGCATAGAAACATACGACGCCGTATACTTCCGCAACACTTGTACCGGTTGCTTCCGCAATCTTTTCCATCGCTTCGAACGGTACATACCCGAGAGAATCCTGCACATCGTGCAGCATTACGATCACCGGACCGGGTTCATTCCGGTGACGTTCGACAATCTCGTCGATTGTCTTGAGAGAATCCTGGTTCAGTCTCTCCATCACAGCTCCTCCTTCATTCGCTGAGCCTGCAGCCAGCCGAATACCGCATCGATAGCGACTGACAACAGAATAATAACGATCGTCCATGCGACGATACCAGCAGTATCGAGATTCAGCCTGGCATAATTCATGCTGCGCCCGATGCCGCTTCGTACCTGACCGAGAATTTCAGCCATAATACCAACTTTAAGTCCGAGACCTGCAGCCGTTTTACCGGTTGCCAGCATCTCAGGTACAAGATCCGGCAGAACTCTGTACTTCAGCCGGAAAAAGAATGTCTCAGGATACATCTGCTCGACTTCCCTGAGAGTTTCATCTGTATCCGCAAGCCGGTTGGAAAATGCATTGGCAAATACAGGAAACAGAATCATAAAACTTACAGCACTCACGGCACCTTCAGCGCCGAGCCAGATCAGCGCTATCACGATATAACTGATATTCGGGATTGTCCGTGTGATCACCAGCAGCGGAGAAATGCACATCCGAAACTGCGGGAACCGCTCTGCCAGAATACTGATCACAAGTGCTGCGGCAAATGACAGAAAGAACCCCTTTGCGACCCGAAACAGTGTCGATCCGACCGCGCCGTAAAACTGGGGCGTGCGCATGAGTTCAAATACCCTGGAAAGCGCCTGCAGCGGGTATGGTATCAGAATGTCATTACGAACAAGTACTGCGGCAATTCCCCACAGAATCAGTAATGAAATCACGCTGAAAAAATGCTCTTTCTTCATGCCTGAAATATTATAGCATTAAAACAATTAAAAAACGGCTGATTATCAGCCGTTCATGCAGAAACAGACAGTGGAATCCTGCCTGTTTCATCTCTTCATTCTGTAATTCCGGATTATTTGATGATTACTGCTTCCGCATCAGCAATTCCGAACAGTTCACCGAACTTCTTCAGTTCTTCGACATGGTCTGCTGCCTTGACAACCTTGATGTTCAGACGCTTCCATACCTTTGCGACAATCTGCGCATTGGGAATTCCAAGCGCTTCAGCGCCGCCGGCCTTCTCAATCACATTGACAATGACATCTTCACCGAGATCCCCTGCCGCCAGAGAGAACAGATTCATAACTGCAAACAGTCCGTCAATGTCAGCTTTCTTTTCCGCATATGCATCCTCACGGACAAACAGCGCTGCCTGCGGGAAGCCGCTTCCGTCACCCCAGTGGCTCTGTACGTCATCAATGATTTCGAGTTCTTTTCCGTTTTCTTTTGCCTTTGCGATCACAGCGGTTGCATTCGGCTCCGCGAGCATTGCGACATCCGCATTTCCTGCCATCAGTGCTGCACTTGCATCAGCGGTGCTGTTGTACCAGGTGACTGTGCTCATGTCGAGCGCATCGCCGTAAACTTCGCTGAATACCTTGCCTGTTACAGACTGTTCTCCAAAGGACGCAACATTGGTCCAGGTGGACGCATCTGCCGCTGTGCCCTTCGGTCCTACGATATACAGGTTGCCCCAAGTGACAATACCGAGCATTTTATACGGAGATTTTCCTGTCTCAGCAAGTTTCATGCCAAGGTTGCTCGGCGCAACGATAATGTCATACTCCGGATTCGGATTGACCAGTGCGGCCTGAAGCGGATCGGCACCTTCCACAAAATCAACGGAAATGCCGCTTACAATCGCCGGCACAAGCGAAAGCGCCGGTGCGCCGGACGGCGAAAGAATCTTCAGATCAATGTTAAGATCAACATTTCCTTCCACAATTGCATTGACATCAATGCCTGCATCCTCTGCTGTCTGCTGAGCTGTCTCCACAGCCTGTTCGACTGCTTCTTTGGCTTCCTCCGGAATCGCCGAAGCGACCGGAGCTTCGCCTGAAGTCGCAGTTCCGCAGCCTGCGAGCATCAGACCCGCCAGTAATACACTTAAAAATTTCTTCATCTTTCCTCCCATTAAAGTTTCTGATATGCCGTCTTTACAGCAATTCCGTCGATCTTGCCGAGCTTGCCGGTCAATGCGCTGATCACTTCGTTCGGCGCATCAACTGCCACACTGATCAGTGAAACATTTTTCGCCCGGTACGGAATTCCCATTCTGCCGATCACACAGGAACTGTATTCATGCAGAATACGATTTACTTCATCCGCCGCGTCAAGGTTTTCCACGATAATCGCAATCACAGCAATTCTGGTATCCATAATCACTTCCTCCGTAAAAAAAGCCCTGTCATCAAATGACAAGGCTGAGCAGAAAAAACAAGAATATCCTTCGCTGCCTCGTATCGCTCCGAATCACTCATTGCGGTCAGATGACAGTAATTACTATAACACCATTTTTTAAAACATCAACAATCGTGAATCGAATGCTGCGAGAGTCCTGTACCGAAAAAAGGGAATCCGATTGAATTCCCTTTTTCAATGTGTGATCAATATGCGAAAACCGGGTAAAGATACAGGTTAGAACCGGTATTCTTAATTGCTGCTCCGGGTTTCCATCTTACATATCCGGTATCTGCCGCATAGTCCCATCCGACCAGATGCATGCCTTGCGGTGTCCAGGATACCGTCTTCGGAGCTACCCAGGACTGGCCTACATATACAGTGTACCGTACACCGTCTGCTTCCATGACATTGGTCTTGCTGTAATCAATGTTTGCGGCAGGTGCCGGTGCAGGTGCAGGTGCGACACTGCCCGGACCGCCGGATCCCTTTTTCACAAGATGCGGTGTTCCGTCACTGCCGAACCAGTAGTAGTTGTTGTAGTCATCACGATAGACGTATAAACCGTCATTGCTGCGGTAAGAGTAGTAATAGGTGTAGTTTCCGATTCCTTCCTTCCAGTAGCTTCCGGCCGGGTAGCCTCTGGTCCATCTCTGAGGAACGCCGCCTTGCGCAAACCACCAGTTGTTTCCGAATCCGTCGGTATATACGTTGTATCCGTCGGGAGACGTAAAGGTATAGTAGAACGTGTAGTTGTTTACTGTCGGAGCAGGTGCAGGTGTCGGCGCAGGTGCAGGTGCCGGTGCGGTGCCACCGCCGCTGATAGGATTTCCGTTTGCATCAAGGTATGTGCGATGACCGTAATCATCATAGATCCAGTAAGTTCCGTTCTGTGAATAAACAGTCCAGCCCTTATCATTGATCTGCCAGGTGTAATATCCTTCGATATCACCCCACGGTCCAAGACCGCCCGTCTGAGCTGCGACCGGAGTCATATTCAGTCCGAGCATCACAAACCCGCATACAATTGCCACTAAACTGACAAATACTTTTTTCATAAATATATTTACCTCCTGTAACATTTTAAATGTTTCTTGAATAAAAAGATATATACTTACGCCGACTCTTTTATATTTTTTTACTCATATACCGGCAGATTCCGCAAAAATCAGCTCAAACCGCCGCAGGATATGCATCCATCAGCCTTGCATGAGGGTACAGAGCCCTGAAAAAACGGTCATTAAGATGATTAACACCGGTCCATACTTTCTGAACCCTGCCTTCTCCGGCAAGCAGCAGGCATCTGACGGTGCGGAGTAACTGAAGATAAATCATAAACTGCGTATCCTCCCGGTGGCATCCCCACCATATTTCTTACGAAGCACCGGGCTGATTTCCTTGTCATGATTTATCCCGCCTCCGAAAAAGACCTCTTAAGAGATCTTTCCGGAAGCTGTTCGATTCAGTTATCTGCGGCTTTCGATTTCCGCAAGCATTGCATCGATGAATGAATCGAGCGGCATCTTTACCTCATCCCTGGAGCCGTAACGGCGTACAGTAACGCTGTTTTCGTTCATCTCGCCTTCTCCGACAACCACTTCCACCGGGATTTTGGATGTCTGAGCTTCACGGACACGGTAGCCGAGTTTTTCGTTACGGTCATCAATGGAAACACGCATGCCGATTCTCTTCATCGCATGCTCGACTTTCTCTGCATATTCTCTGTGTGCCTCCGGGGCTACCGGAATGATAACCGCCTGTTTTGCGGCGAGCCAGAGCGGAAGAACACCCTTGGTTTCCTCCAGCAGGAATGCAACAAAGCGGTCCAGACTGCCGAGAATCGCTCTGTGAATCACGACAGGACGGACTTTTGCGCCGGTATTGTCGACATATTCCAGTTCAAACCGTTCCGGCAGCTGATAGTCCAGCTGAATTGTCGAAAGCGTTACATCATGTCCGAGCGCAGAGCGGACCTGAACGTCAATCTTCGGGCCGTAGAATGCCGCTTCACCGATTGCCTCATAGAACGGTACATTCATCTCCTTCAGAATCTCACGGAGCTGTGCTTCGCTTGTGCTCCAGAGTTCGTCGTTGCCGAAGTATTTTTCCGCATTCTCCGGATCACGGAGTGAGAGACGGAAGCTGTAATTTTCAAAACCGAAATCCTTATAGACATCCAGAATCAGCTTGGTGACATTTTTGATTTCCGAAGCAATCTGATCCGGGCGGCAGAAGATATGGGAGTCATTCTGTACAAATGCACGGCTGCGTTCGATTCCGGTAAGCGCTCCGCTTGCCTCAAAGCGGAAGTCATCCGCAATCTCCGCAATCCGGACCGGAAGATCACGATAACTGTGGAGTGTGCTGCGGTACATGATCATGTGTTCCGGACAGTTCATCGGACGCAGGCAGAATTCCTCTCCGTCACGCTCCATGATCGGAAACATATCATCCTTGTAATGTGCCAGATGTCCGGAAATCTTATACAGTTTTGTGTTGACGACGACCGGAGTTTTAACATGAACATAGCCCTGGGCAAGTTCCTTGTCCATGATGTAGTCAGACAGAATACGTCTTACGGTAAAGCCGTTCGGAAGCCACATCGGAAGACCGGCGCCGATGGTTTCGGAAAACATGAAGATGGAAAGATCTTTACCGAGTTTCCGGTGATCGCGCATCTTGGCATCTTCAAGGTCTTTGAGGTGAGCCTCAAGTTCTTCCGGTGTCGGAAGACATACGCCGTAGATCCGCTGCAGGACCTTATTGTGTTCGTCACCCTTCCAGTACGCACCGCTGTGCTTCAGAAGTTTGAAATTCTTAAGCAGCTTTGTGTTGTCGACATGCGGTCCGCGGCAGAGATCCGTAAAATCACCCTGCGTATACATGGAAATGTTTGTGCCGGGTTCCATGCGTTCAATCAGGTCGACTTTATACGGGTCGTCCCGGAACTGTTCCAGTGCTTCCTCACGCGAAATCTCATGACGCACAATACGCTTCGCGTCTTTCGCACACTTCTTCATTTCCTTTTCAATTTTCGCAAGGTCTTCATCATGGATTACATCATCGCCGAGATCGATATCATAATAGAATCCCTCTTCAACGACGGGACCGACCCAGAATTTTGCCTGCGGATAAAGATGTTTCACTGCCTGTGCCATCAGATGTGCACAGCTGTGATTCAGAGTGTT
>CAMOOA010000066.1 GCA_946621045.1 uncultured Erysipelotrichaceae bacterium | reverse complement strand
ATCTCTGCGGCATGGGAATCAAGTACCTGGCAGAGTCGCAGGAGAGCATATCTCTTCTGTGAAGGTTGACTGTCAGCCAACCCGATGTATCGCCACCGTATCTTCTGATACGGTACAAAGGCGGGAGGCATATCTATGTATGCCGCTTACCGCTGGGCAGATACGACAAGTTGTAAGAGTTATCGAGTTCTTCTCTTACAAGCCACATCCAATTACTTCAGTATTTGGGCGTGGTAGTTGACATTTCCTCCTTTGTTATGATTTGCTTTCGCTGTTCGTAAAACAGATCTTCCGATTTCCGGTCCGGTGATCCGGAATCAGTCACTCCTCCAGACAGAACGAAGGCACCAGATCATGGCTCATGTATTTACTGCCGTAACGGAACCCTGTGTTTCTTTCCTGCCGGATGTATTCCCTGATCTCATCAGGCGTGCATGTCTCGAGACTGTCTTTATAAAGCCGCGTCTCTGCATATACATACTCCTCTTTTTCGGGATCTTTGTATCCGCCGCTTCCGACAGATTTTTTCAGCTGCTTTTTTGTGCAGTGATCCCACCACAGGATTGATGAAATACGGCCTCCTCCGGCTTTTGGCTACATCCCCGCTTCCGGAAGACAGTGCATATGGGTCCGGCCAAGAACCCGGAATCCTTCTGCCCTTCCTTTGAAGCTGCGGATCCCGAAATCAACGGAGCGTAGCTTCAGATAGAGCGAAATTGAAGAAATATCCGCGCATCCTTCCGGGAACTGGCTTTTATGGCAATTGAAGATCGCATCACGCTGGCGGGAAAGATACGGACCGGTCCGTGTGAACCGGTTGGGCTTTGCGGTCATATAGAATGCAGCGGCATTGACCGGAGCTGCATCGGCTCCGTATTGTTTCATGATCGCTTCAAACGGCGCAAAAAACGCCAGCTGTTTTGCGGCAAGTCCCGCATTGAGATGATCGATATGGCATTCGCTCGAAACAGAAGGATCCGGCGCAAAGATAATATCCGGTTTCTTTTCACCGATCACCCCGGCAAGAGCCGCAATCAGATCACTCTGCTTATAAAAACCGCCGTCGGAAAACCCGAGAAATGTCACATCGTCCACTCCGAGGATGCGGGCGGAAGCGATTGCCTCCTGCTTTCTGATTTCAATAAGCTCCCGGGGTGTCATCCCTTCCGGCACGTGCTCCGTTCCGAATCTGCCGTCCGTGCAGATGACAAACGCAATCCGCTTTCCCATTTCCGCAAGCGCCGCAACCGTTGCGCCGGCACCGATCTCGATATCGTCCGGATGCGGACCGATAAAGAGATATGACTGAAATGATTCAATTCGGGGAACCGGCGCCGCATGGTTCAGAATGATTTTTGTAAGACTCATACCGCAGCTTCCTTTTTCCGCATCTCAAGTTCTCTGCAGATCGATGCATATTTCTCTTCATCCAGAATATAGTTTTTCTGATACAGAACATAGGAGATATAAAGCAGAATACACGGAATTACCGTCATCGCCACCAGAAGACCCATGGACTGGTGTTTCTGAACACCGTTCAGCAGCTGTGTGATCGCTTCCGCTTTTGCCTCCGCACTCAGTTCACCTGCATTGGCTGCCTGCTCGTACTGCGAAATGCCGTTTGTATATTTCAGAATTCCGAAGATGAGATAGGTCAGATTGGCAATGGCAACCGTAAGCGCCGAAGCCATTTTTGTAATAAACGGCCGGAGAGAGCCGATGATTGCCTCATCCCGCACCCCGTGCTCATACTCGTTGAATTCCACGGTGTTCATGATTGAGATCATCATGATCAGATAGAATCCGTACTGACCGAAATTCGCCATCATATATCCCAGTGTCAGAACGGCAAAACGGAAGCTGCCGTTCAGCGGAAGTAATCCCGCTCCCAGCATGAGCACATATCCGACGGCGCCGACAATCATCAGGAAGCGCATCAGTTTCTTGCGGCCGAATTTTCTCGAAATTGCCGGATAGAAAATCATAAGGAATCCGGTCACCAGCATGCCGAGCATCTGAAACAGCGTAAAGAACGCGCCCTTATACCCGAACTCCACATAAATATAGGTCTGGCCGACACCGGAAAGTACGATGCCGTTGCCGATCTGCTGGATCAGGAAAATCACAGCAATCCAGATCAGCTGCGAATTCCCGCTGATCGTTGTGAAAATCTTTTTGAAGCTTACAGGCGGAGCGGGTTCATCATTGGCATCCCGTTCCTCTGTCACGCCGAAAACCGTAAAGGCAAGAAACAGCGGACCGAGAATCGCAGCTCCGAGGGCAACCATACCGTAGGCAGTCACGGCATTTCCGCCGATGGCGTTCTCCCCTGCGGTAAACAGCGGAATCAGAGAAGCCGCAAGCATTCCGCCGATACCGGCAAACAGCGTCGCCCTGGACGTGAACTTGTTTCGGGTGTCGGGATCCGAGCTCAGCGACGGAACCATGCCCCAGTAAGAGATGTCATGCATGGTATAGGTAATGCTGTAGGCAAAATACATGAGCCCGAAGAAACGGACAAATGCCCATCCCTGAAGCTTTGTGTTGAACATGGCATAGATGACCAGTGAGGTACTCAGAATACCGACAACCAGCCATGGCTTGAATTTTCCCCAGCGTGTCCGTGTACGCTCAATGATATTGCCCATGACGGGATCGTTCAGCGCGTCAAACACACGCGCCGCGACCATGATCGCGGTAATTGCCGAAAGCTGGGCCGCATCGAGATTGCGTGTGAACAGGACAAAGGTCAGAAGATAGCTGGTGACAAGGTTGTACATGATGTCCCGGCCGACCGTTCCAAGCGGAAACATCACAAGATTCTTTTTTGTATTGCGTTCATTGTTCTGCATATGAGTTCTCCCCGTTTTGACCTCTTAACGTAATATTATCCTGCAATGTGCAATTGAGAAACAGTTCCCCATACCGGATGTTATGCCCCGGCAGTCCACGGAAGATATACCGGAGAAATCTCAATCACAAAATGATCCTTCCTGATTCCCGTTATCGGATGCGACTCTGCAAGGCATACCCGGACACTGCCGATTCCGGTTTCCATGAACCGGTTTGCCGCACCCATCACGATATACTGAACACCGCTGTAAAACATCATTCCGTTAACGATGCCGACCGGAATCGTTTCGAAGGGCTTTTCGATATCAATCCCTGACCGGTCCAGATAACCTGCAAGCTCGGGATAAGCAGCTCTTATCTCTCTGATATAGTTCTGACAGTATGCGCAGTCACAGACATCCGCTTCTGTCAGCTGATCATAGTATCGTCTTGTTTTCTCAGTATCCATGCATTAAACACCCTGCAGATTGCGAACTGCTCTTGTCTTCATTCTTTATTAAGGAATGCTTTATTTCGAAAATACACTTCCGCAAAAATACACAGATTCCGGGCTGCACCATGCATAAAAGAAACCGCATGCACTGCGGTTTCCGGTAATTCCTATTCTTCCGTATTTTTCTGCTCATCGGCAGGAACGTCCTCTGCCGGTTCCGTTTCTGCGGTGTTCTCCTCAGCAACCGTCTCTTTCATCTCTTCGGAAACCTCTTCTGAGGTAACCGCAGTTTCTTCAGTTTCCTGCGGTTCCGCTGCCGGAACCGGTTCTTCCGGAGTTTCGCCCTCTTCCGACTGTGCGGACGGAGCTGAACCCTCTTCGGAAACAGGCTGTACATTCGCGTGCGCCTCTTCCGAGGTTTCGCCCGGCTTCAGGAAGGAATCCGCAACAACGGTTTCTCCGTCATCGCGATTGTAACGGTTGCTGTACTCACGGCAGATCTTAAGATCTTCATCAATGAGCGAATAGAAGGAATCGGCAGTGCGGTTGTAATCCTCCACCGCTTCCGTGTTGTTGGATGTCCTGAGTTCTTCCACCGCATCTTCTGTCTTTGCGCCGATTTCATTCATGATTTTGGAAACAGACGAAAGCGCATTATAAATCGTAAATTCCCGTGCGGCATTTTCCGTTCTGCGCATTGCGCTCATGCCTGAAGAACGGGCACTCCGCATTTCACTTTCATAAAGCGTATAGGCTCCGTTTGCGCCGGTCAGTGAGGTAACACGTCCTGTCACCAGATATTCATAGATCTTTGAGACTGCAAGAATATCCAGATACTTCGGGAATACAAAGAGCACATTCTGCAGATCAGATTCTGTCTGATATCCCTTCCGCAGCATCTTTGCGTTGCGCTGAATCTCCGCTTCATACAGGCGCTTCACCTTGGCGGGTCCGGAATTCTCCAGCATCTTCTGCGCATATTCCAGCGGATTCTTCAGCATTCCGCTCAGCTCTTCATCCCGGGCTGTCAGCTCATCCAGTTTCTTCTGTTTTTCAACGTTTTCGGGGCTGGTTTCCCAGGCTGTCTTTTCCTGTTCATATATTTCAGTCTGCCGACGCTCATACTCTTCCTTGGCCTTCTTATAGGCTTCCAGAGATTCATCATAACTGCGGAGAATGCCGTTGTACTCTTCCACCTTTGCGGTATAGGCAGCACGAAGTTCATCATTCTGCTGGGATACTTCCTTGCGGTTGAACAGTCCTGCCTGACGGTATTCCGGCTCTGCGGGCGGCTCGATCACCGGTTTGATCGGTTCCTGCGGAATCGTAATTCCGTTTGCCTCGCGCCAGTCTTCCCGGATATGAAATTCCAGTTCCCGGCGAAGCTGTTCCGAGATCCCGGCAATCTGATGTTTTTCCTTGTCGATCTCGTTGACAATCGTCTCTTCGGAACGGCATGTGGAGTTGATATAATCACGCTCCGCCGGAAGCTGACTGAGCACAAGATCAAACAGACGGGTTTCCATGATCTGAATATCCGTCTTTACATTCATCAGCGTGCGGAAATACTGTGTGAGATCAACATCCTTTGTCTGCGCAAATCCGCCTTTGGACTTGATGACCGAGTCATAGCCCTCCTGAATGATCTCATCGTAAATCACCTGGGCATCTTCGCGGTCTTCCTGGAGCACATAGTTTGTGAGCTCTCTGCGTTCGAGTTCGGTAAAGGAACCCTGGCCGCGGTTGCCGTCACTGAGCAGATACCAGGTATGATCGCTGTCCACATAATCTTCCCAGCGCCCGTCGACATAGGATGTCGGAAGTGAACCGATGCGGGAGAAAAACTCCTGCGAGGAACAGACGGGACAGCTCAGGCATACATAGCCGTCTTCAATTCTCTTTGTGCCGATGACCACCCTGTCACGGCGCATGTTGGAAATCACATTCGAGAATGCAGGATTGGCATCATAACGGACTGCAGCTACGCCGACACGCTTCTGCAGGAACTGCGAAAAGTCCGAATCCAGAAACGGAATCGAATCGGCCGCTTCAATAAACCCGTCACTGGCGAGCGTGGTCAGTATTTCAGACGCAAGATTTCCATCCACCTCCGAAACTGCTGCTCCGTAACAGAGCTGTCCGCATTTTTTGCACTTATATAAATCTCCCATTCCAAATGTTCTCCCGCACAATATTTCTTTTATTTTATCAGTCTGCCGCAAAAATAAACAACAAGTGATTCCGATCTGCGCCGGATCCCTGCATGAATGTTCAGCGCCGCGCGTACACTATGTCTTTTTTATGACTGTTTGCGTTGTTTAATATAAACAGGTCAGGATTCTGTGCAGAAGACGCAGATTCTGCATTGAAAACAGGCCTGCCCCTCTGCTGTCCGTATTCTTGCGGACAGTTTTTTTTAAAGTTTGTGAATAAACAGACCGCTGAGAAGCTTCGGTTCAAACCAGGTTGATTTCGGCGGCATGATTCTCCGGTCATCCGCAACCGCGATCAGGTCATGAATATCGGTCGGATAGAGGACAAAGCCGACACCGCCTGCTTCCGTGCATGCACAGATCTGTTCTGCGGCATCGGTCCCGCCGATAAACGAAATCCGTTTGTTTCGGCGCGGATCATCAATGCCGAGAACCGGCGCAAGCAGGTTTTCCTGCAGGATCGATACATCAAGGCGGCTGATACTGTCACTCTCATCATAGGTGCTGCGGTGCGGTGTCAGAATATAATTCTTCGTCCCCAGGCGCATGATGATTTCATGCGGTGCTTCCGGACGGATCTTCTGCCCCGCTTCCGTCACATCAAAGGATTTCCGGACTTCTGACAGGAATGCGGATTCATCCATTCCGTTCAGATCCTTTACATAACGGTGATAACCAAGCAGTGAAAGATCATCCGCCGGGAATGCGCAGGCCATAAATCTTCCTGCTTCCTGCGTATCATCCGCACCGAGTTTTTCTGCGGCACGGCAGGAGGAAGCTGCGCGGTGATGACCGTCCGCAATATAGAGTGCCGGTATTTCACGGAAACATTCGCCGATCCGCCGGATCATCTTTTCGTCACGGACCGCCCAGACCTGATGTCTTACCGCGTTCTGCGAAAAATCCTCATCCGTTTCCTGTACGGTTACTTCCGCAATGCATCTGCTTAAATCTTCGTTTTCCGGAAATGTCAGAAATACAAGACCGGTCTGGGCCATGCAGGTAAGGATGTGCCGGGTGCGGTCATCTTCCTTCTCTGCGACGGTCAGTTCATGACGTTTGATGATTCCGGCTTCATATTCCCTGCACGAAACCGTTCCGACAACACCGGTCTGTGTATGATTCGCACTGATCTCACGATAGATGTAATACTCCGGTGTCTCTGCTTCACAGAGAATCCCGTCCTGTTCCATCTTTTTGAGATTTGCGGCAGCTGTCTGATACACCATATCGCTGTAGAGATCTGTTCCTTCGGGAAGATCAGCTTCGGATTTGATGACATGAATAAAGGATGACGGATTTACTGCCAGTTCTCTTGCCTGTGCCTCTGACAGGACATCATACGGAAGACATGCGGTATTGCCTGCCTTCCCCTTAGCCGGACGAAGTGCCCGAAACGGAAAGAATTGCGACATATTGTTAACTACCT
>CAMOOA010000065.1 GCA_946621045.1 uncultured Erysipelotrichaceae bacterium | reverse complement strand
GAACCGATTCGGCTATTCCTGTGACAGCCGCCCCGGTTCCTGTTCCAGATAATGATTTCGGAATTCATTCAATACGGCGTCATTCCATCCGTATTCCTGCGCCATATACTGTTCAAACGTTCCGCTCCGTTTTCTGATCTCTGCGATGATTTCCCGGCCGAGCTGTTCCTTCACGCCCTCCCGCAGATACATCAGCGTCATATAGCCCGGATCATCCGGCGCAACGGATCTTCCTTCGGCCAGCCGGGCTGCTATCTCATTCTTCCGGTATTCATTGGACAGAAGATAATCCTGCATCGCGGTTTCCTCTTCCGCCCCGAGGGCCAGAAGAATCAGAATGCATGCAAGGCCGGTACGGTCCTTTCCTTTTGTGCAGTGCACCAGGAACGGTTCCGCGCCGCTGCGCAGTGCGTCAAACATCGCATGAAACGCCTGATATCCGTAAGGCATATCCAGATAATACTGTCTTACTTTCTCAATCTGGGCAGCTGCCGCTTCGCCTTTTTTCCCGAAACCGGCCGCAGAAAAATCAATCGACTCCCCGCCTTTTGCGGGAAGGCCGTCATAGGATACATGTACTGCCCCGATTTCCGGGTCCGGCTTGCGCTTCTGCGACCAGCGGTCCCGCAGATCCAGCACCGTCCGGATCTTCAGCTGCCTTACGGCTTCCAGCTCCTGCGCATTCATCAGATGCAGGCCGCCGCTGCGGTACAGCGTATTCATCCGTACGGTCCGGCCGTCCTTCATGCGGATTCCCCCGAGCTGGCGGAAATTCAGTTCGCCTCGGATTTCACCTGTTTTACTCATACGCTTCCATTGTAAATGCACGACTTGCGGAAAGAAAACCGTTTCTTCCCTGTCTTCCTGCTATAATAGACAAATCCGAAAGGAGTTCCTTCAATGAAAAACCGAATTAGAATTCTGGCAACCTCCGATATGCACGGCTGGATCTTTCCGCACAACTATGACGACGGATCCGAGGCAATGCTGGGACTGGCGCGAATGAAGACACTCGTTGACCTTCTGCGGGATGAGAATACACTCCTCCTCGACAACGGCGATGCCCTTCAGGGTTCTCCGCTCCAGACATATCATTATCTCCATCACCCTGATGAAGTATCTCCGTATACCGCTGCCATGAATACGCTTGGCTATGATTATATCAATCTCGGCAACCATGACTTCGATTACGGGGAAGCCGCTCTCATGAAACACCTTGATACCCTGGACGCCCCCTGCATCACATGTAATGTGCAGGCGAAGGGAAAGCCGGTCTTTGCGAGCTATGCCGTCCGTGAGATCGGCGGAAAGAAAGTGGCGATCTTCGGCGTCACGACACATTACCTCAAGCATCTTCACTCAAACAAAGAACTCCGCCCCTTCCGCCTCAAGGATGCGTTCCTGAGTGCGAAGACCACGGTGGAAACCATCCGCCGTCTGGAAAAACCGGACTATGTGATCGGTCTCTATCACGGCGGATTCGAGCGCGACCTTGCGACAGGAACGGCAACACGGGAACTGACCGGTGAGGATCAGGCCTATCAGATCCTCCGCGAGATCAGCGGAATCGATGTGCTGATCACCGGACATACGCATATCAAGTGCTGCGGAACAGCATTCAATACGGTTTATACACAGACCGGCCAGTACGGCGAGTGCCTTGCGTGCATTGACATCTATACCGATACCGGAGAAATCGATGCGCGCATTCTCCCCAACGATGCGCCGGCAGACGAAGCCGTTCTTGCGCTTGCGGCAGAAGAGGAGGCACAGTGTCAGAAGTGGCTCGACACGCCGATCGGACACACCTCCATGGATCTTACGATCCGCAGCCAGTTTGAAGCCCGCTTCCATAAATCCCAGGTCGTGACCTTCATCAATCAGGTTATGCGGGATGCGACCGGCGCCGATCTTGCCGGTTCCGCACTGTTCAAGGATGCGGCCGGATTCAAGCCGGTCATTACGATGCGCGACCTGCTCAATACGTACCGATATGCGGACACGCTTGCGGTCAAGAGCATCACCGGCCGGCAGCTGCGCGAATACCTCGAGCATTCCGCAGAGTACTGGTCCATTGACGGCGGACGGATCATCGTCAACCCGCGCTATCTCTCTCCCAAGGAGCGGCCTTATTATTACGATATGGTCGACGGCGTTGAGTATACGATCAATGTATCCAATGACCCGGGCGAGCGGATTGTCTCCCTGACCAGAAACGGGGAAGAGGTTCAGGACAGCGATGTATTTTCGCTCTGCCTCAGCCAGTACCGCGCAAAGGGAGGCGGAAACTACGGCTTCATGAAGGAGATCCCGACGGTTTACGAACTTCACACCGACATGATCGAGCTGCTTCGGAAGCGGTTCGAAGAAATTCCGGTCATCGCCTTCGATCCGGTCGACAACATCCGCATCATTAAATAACCGCGCAAAAGGGACCGGTCCGGTCCCTTTTCTTCGGTTCAGTCTTTTACCTGAATTCCAAGCAGCGCCGCGAATACCACGGCCTGATCGCGGTTCACCGTGACCCCTTTCAGATCGGAAGGCTTCACAAGTATTCCGCTGATATCGCTGTCCGAGATATCCGTTCCCGCAAGCCTGGTATCCGTAAATTCAGCACGTCCGAGATCGCATTCCCGGAACACGGTCTGTTTCAATGTGCACATGGAGAGTGCCGCTTCGCAGAGCCGGCAGCGGTCCAGACGGACGCCCGTGAAGGAAGATCCGCTGAAATTTGCGTAGTCGAGAACCGTCTCCGCAAATGTCACATCCCGGAAGGATGCGCGGATCAATGACGTGCCGAGCAGCCGGCAGTTTTCGAACCGGCACCGGCAGAACGATGCTTCATCAAATACCGCCGCAGACAGATCGCAGCCCCGGAACACAATATCCGTAAACCGGCTTCCCCGGCCGCTGCCTTCAAACGTGACATGATCGAATTCACATTCTGACGCTGTCAGGTCCGTCACATCCCGGATCCGCTCATCCGTAATGCGGATTCCTTCTGCCCGCATGTCCTGAACTTCCCTTTCGAAGCAGGTAATGTCCCGCAGTTCCCCGATCATCGGAGACCGCGGCAGACTTCCTTCCGTCTTTTTCATCCCTGTACTCTGATGCCGAACTCTTCCGGCATGAATGCAGGGCAGGTGCTTTCCTTTGTCGCGATGACGGAGGACGCAAGCCTTGTGCCGATAACCGCAGACTCCTTCAGCGTCTTTCCGTAGGTCAGACCGATCGCGGTCCCCGCAAAGAAGGCATCGCCCGCACCGGTCGTATCAATGACATCAACCTTATAGGACGAATAATATCCGCATTCGTCCTTATCGATATAAATACAGCCCAGCTCTCCGAGGGTTACCACCATGCGGCGGATTTTTGCATGCATGGCTTTTTCATGAAGCACTGTTCTCAGCTCCTCAAGACTCATTCCTTCAAGACTGCAGGAAAACAGAAGCTCCGCCTCCTGCTGGTTGCACACCAGGCAGGCTACCCGGCTCAGATAGTTTCTGCGCTCCATTGCGATTGACATATTGGAGACTGCCGCATACACCGGCTTCTGATACCGTTCCGCAAGGTCGAATACCACTTCCAGCACTTCCTCTTCCATATCGATTTCCAGGGCAATACTGTCGGAATTCCGAAAAATCTCTTCTCCCTTTTCCAGCAGAAGTCCCCGCAGCGGCATCAGGTCGGGCCGTTTGGATATCGAAGCGGTGACATCTCCGTTGTTGTCGAATACCGCAAGCCAGATACCTAGTCCGTCCTTTTCCCTGACGATATAATCCGTGCCGACGCCGTGTTCCTGCAGGCGGTCAAGCACGTCTGCGCTTGTACCGGTATCATCCACAACACTCAGAAAGTTCGGCTTCAGATTGACATTTCCGATGTCCTCCGCAATATTGCGGCTGACCCCGCCGTGTACCTGAACAACGTTTCCGACATTGCGGCCGCCGGGAATATACTGCGCAAGGGGAAAGCCCTTGATGTCAATGAATACCGCTCCAATCACCGTTATGCCCATATATGCGTCTCCTCAATACGCACATTATAGACCAGGCGGCCTGTAATTCCGCAGGTATTTTAGATGCCCTCTTCTCTGACAGCGCTGAACACTTTCCGTTTGACCCGGCCGAGCTTCCCCTCGTACTGCCGGTAGGTCATTCCCATTTTTTCCGCCTTCATCACATAGCTGCCGCCTTCCGTCCATGAATGCAGGATTTTCCGCTCGGTATCGTTCATCTTCCTTACCGCCGCATCCATACGGCGCTGCGCCTCATTGTAATGAAGCCGGTATTCCGGATTTCCCATCCAGTCCTTCGCCGGCAGAAGGTTTGTATACGGCGCGCTCATGTCCGTATCGCACAGATCCAGCGACAGCGGATTCAGTCCGTGTTCCGCCGCAAGAAGCCGGAAGTGCTTTGCGGCCTGCTGGATTCTCCGGTGGATCACCACATTGACAAAGGAAGAGAACTTGCAGGGCTGATCCTGCCGGTAACATTCCGCAGCACGTACGATGCCGATCTGTCCTTCAATCATCAGATCATCCCGGAATGAGCGCAGGATGCCGTGCCGGGAAATCTGGCCTGCGACTTCCGCGTCAATACAGCGTTTGTATTCACAGAACATTTCCTCCAGAGCCTCGGCATTCTTCATGCGGATCATATAAAGCAGTTCGTACATATTTGCCGCCATCGTATTCACCTCCCGTTTCTCCGATATCGCGTGCAGTAACACTCTAGCATTCATCCGGAGGTGTTTTTTCCACATGTTTTTCATTCTCTCAACAACCTGTTCCGTTTTATACCCAGTTCATGCACAGCCTGTCCACACCGGGTGTGAATAACGGAAAACAGCCCGCTGAGAGGCTGAGAAAAACAAAAGATTCTGAACCCTGCATCCATACAGGTTTTCAGAATCGTTCTGTTCAGATCGGATTTCGTTTTGCGTCAATGCCGTACATCAGGATGCCTGCGGACACCGAGGCATTCAGGGAGGAAATCGTTCCCCGCATCGGCAGACTTACGATGTAATCGCAGTTTTCCCGCACCAGCCGTGAGATGCCCTTTCCTTCATTGCCGATGACAAGCACGGTATGGAAATCATAGTTCAGGGTCCGGTAATCTGCGCCGTCCATGTCCGCGCCGACGATCCAGTAACCCTGCTTCTTGAGTTCCTTGCATGCACTGGTAAGGTTGGTCACTGCCGCAACCTTTACCGTATCGATCGCACCGGCACTCACCTTTGCGACGGTCGGTGTAAGACCGGCGCTGTGCGTCTTCTTGATGATCACGCCGTCCGCATTGACCGCATCCGCCGTTCGAAGAACAGCGCCGAGATTATGCGGGTCTTCCAGTTCATCCAGCATGATGAGAAAACCGTAATTTCCTTTTTTCCCGCGGATCAGCTCCTCGAGCGATACGGTTTCATACGGTTCAATTTCAACCGCCGTTCCCTGGTGGTGCTCACTCTCCGTGATCCGGTTCAGTTTTTTCCGGTCCGCAATCACAACCGGAATGCCTGCCTTCTTTGCGAGTGCTTCCAGCTCCGGCATCGGGGACTGCAGATACAGCTTCCGAACCCTGCGGTTTTCTTTCAGCACCTGACGGACTACCTGTCTTCCGTACAATATCTGTGTCATATAACTCCTGTAATTTCCACTGCGCGGGCGAACAGTTCATCGATCCGCGCATCGTTTTCTTCCAGCCGAAGCCATCCGATGACCGCTTCAATTCCGGTGGAGCGGCGATAGGTCAGGACATCGGTATGATTCGGTACAGAGCCCGCATTGTCATTGCGGCCTCGGCGGAAGATTTCCTCTTCCTGTTCCGTAAACCAGCCTTCCTCATGCAGGGTATCGTATACCTTCGCCTGCGCTTTTGCGCTGACGAGCCGGATTGTTTTTGACTGAAGCTGACGTCCGGTTCCGTATCCCTTATCAATCAGATACTCCCGGGCTTTCAGCGACCAGACCGCGTCCCCGAGATAGGCAAGCGTCCTTCCGGAATGTTCATCCGGACGCATCAGATCAGACCCTTCTCGATCAGTTTTGCCCGGCATTCATCCGCTGCCGCAAAATCCTTTGCAGCCTTGGCTTCATTCCATTTTGCGAAGAGTTCCCGGTCTTCTTCCGTAACGGTAACCGAAGGAACCGTGATGCCGAGCACTCCCAGCATCTTCACAACCGCGCCGCATGCGGAGCCGGCGGTATTCCAGTCAATCTCCCGCTGACGGAGCGAAGTGTTGAGCTTTTTGACCGTCTCGAAGATCACGGTGTATGCGTTCGGCGTATTCATGTCATCATCCAGCTGATCCAGGAATTCGCGGTACGCCGCTTCATCGCACATGCCGGAAATATCCTGACCGGCAAGCGCGGCCTTGATCATTGCCTGACGGACCGGCGTCATGACCTTGTCGAGTTCTTTCCGCGCGGTTTCGATCGTCTCATCCGAGAAGTTGAGTTCCTTGCGGTAGTGCACGGAGGACATCAGCCAGCGGGTCAGATTTGTGCCGAGCTTTTCCACGACATCTTTTGCCCAGAGGGTGTTGCCGAGGGACTTGGACATCTTTTCCCCGTTGATGTTTACCATCGCGTTATGGATCCAGTAGTTGGCAAGCGCATTGTGATGCAGGGCCTCCTGCTGGGCTGCTTCGTTTTCGTGATGCGGGAAGCGGAGATCCATTCCGCCGCCGTGAATATCGATCTTCGGTCCGAGGTTGTTGTTGATCATGACAACGCATTCCGTATGCCATCCCGGACGGCCTTCGCCCCACGGCGAATCCCACTTGATTCCCTTGTCCGTCTTTTTCCAGAGCGCAAAGTCAAACGGATTCCGCTTCTGATCGTTTTCCTCAATCCGCGCTCCGGCCTCAAGATCATCAAGATGCTGGTGAGAGATTTCACCGTAGGTCGGCACACTGTCGACCGCGAAGTAGA
>CAMOOA010000064.1 GCA_946621045.1 uncultured Erysipelotrichaceae bacterium | reverse complement strand
TCAAATATACGCCGACCTGGCCGCGTTCCTTCATGCCTACCATGCAGACAAAACGCGATCTGATCGCCCGGATGAAGCTGATTCCGGTTGCCGAGCTGATTGAACACAAGCGGATGCTGCTGATCGATGACTCGATCGTCCGCGGCACCCAGCTGCGTGAGACAACCGAATTCCTGTATGAAAGCGGCGCCCGGGAAGTACATGTCCGTCCGGCATGCCCGCCGATCCTCTTCGGCTGTAAGTACATCAACTTCTCTCGGTCGACAGACGATATGGAGCTGATTGCCCGCCGCATTATCGCCAAGGAAGAAGGACAGGATGTTGAACGGGTCATTCTGGATGACTACGCAAATCCGGACAGTGACCGCTACCACAGGATGCTGGACCTCATGCGCGAGGAAATGAACTTCTCCTCCCTGAGTTTCAACCGTCTGGACGATATGATCCGGGCAACCGGGCTTACCGAAGACGAGGTATGCACCTACTGCTGGAACGGAAAAGAATAGGAAAAAGCGCTGCGGCGCTTTTTCTGTTTCCCGTCAGGAAAATGCACAAAGATGCGATTTGGTTTTCCACAGTTGCTTAAAAATAATAAAATTAAAGTCGGATAGCCGCCGGAGCGGCCGCACATACCGGTAATGATCCGGCATCTGAAACACAATGATCTGCAGAGATATTCTTACTTACAGTTCTGGTATTGAGAGGAAGTCCGTATGAAATTGTTTTTGTGCAATAACCTCAGGCTCGGTGTAAGCTGCGCCGAAAATCTGAGTATTCCGCTTTCCCATGAATGGACGGAAAAACGGAATGACAAATTCCGGGAACTGCTGGATACAGCGGACCGGGAAGGAGTGCAGTGCTGCGTCTTCACAGGAAAGCTGTTCGGCACGCCGCATGTTCCGGAATCCCTTGCGGACGTGCTGTTTGACGCAGTGCGGATCCATGAGGATCTTCCGGTCGTCGCATACGTCAGTGAGCCGGAATGCCGCCGCCTCACGGCACGGGGAGACATGCCCGCAAACCTGCATCTGATCACGCAGGAAAAAGAGGCGGTATATACCGACGGAGCGGCAGAGATCGCCGCTGCGGAAGACGGAATTCTGTTCCGCGCATCCGATATGCCGGAGGCCTTTCTGATCCGGGATGTGGCTGGCGCATTCTTTGACGGCGCGAAACGTCTGCCGGGATTTGAACCGGCCGGCTTTGAAGAAGCTGCGGACGGCACATACGGGTATACGGTCATCACGACCGGAAACGGAGGCTATACGGCAGAGCCTGCCGGAGGCGCACGCTTCACATATAAAGATGCGGTCATCGTAAATGATCCGGAAGATACGGCGGAAGACCTTGCAGAAAAAGCAGACAGCGTGCTTGCGGATGCGGATAAGAATACCTTCCTGCGTCTTACGGTCAGAGGAACGACGGCATTCGGAACACTGATCGATTCCGAAGCGCTGAAGAATCACCTTCTGAAAACCGTATTTTATGCGGAGGTATATGACAATACATCGATGGAAGTCGACCGGAGCGCACTGGAAAATGATATCTCCCTGCAGAGTGAGTTTGTAAGGCTTGCCCTCCGGGATGAATCACTCAGCGAAACGGAGCGGAGCCGGCTGATCAGCTGCGGCTGGAATGCACTGAACGGAAAAGAGGGGGCCGGAAAATGAAACTTCTTCACATGCATGTAGATAATTTCGGCGGACTTCATGACTATGACTATGATTTTGAAGACGGTCTGAATATCATTCTGGAAGACAACGGCTGGGGAAAGACGACCATGGCGGTTTTCCTCAAGGCAATGCTTTACGGATTTGAATCCGGTCTGAGCAGAGACATCAAGGAAAATGAGCGGAAGCGGTACACCCCCTGGCAGGGCGGCGTCTACGGCGGAACGCTTGATTTTGAGGCGGACGGCGTACGCTACCGCGTAAAGCGGACATTCGGTGAAAGCAAGCGGTTTGACAGTGTCAAAATCACAAATCTGGATACCGATACCCCGGTGCGCATCAGTGCGGATACGCTCGGTGAAGAACTGTTCCGGCTGGACGCCGGCGCTTTTCAGCGCAGTGTGTTCATCAATCAGAATGCGTCCCCCGCAGAGGGAAGCAACGCCGGCATTCAGGTGCGTCTCAATGAACTGATCAATCAGGCCGGCAATACCGCTGCGTATGACAATGCGATCGGAGATCTCACCCAGCTGGTGCGGGTCTACGAGCGAAACGACGGCCGCGGACAGCTCGACAATATCAACCGCAGCCTCACGGAAAAACAGGCCCGGAAGGATTATCTGGAGCGTGAGATCCGTGAACAGGAAGATGCGCGGATCCGTGTCTCGGATATCGGAGAGGAACTCGACCGGATCGGCGCAGAACTGGAAGAACAGAAACTTGCGTATGACCAGGCAGTCGCAGACCGCCAGCGTCTCGAGGCGTCAAAGGCGCATCTTGCGGATGTCAGCGGTGAAATCAGCGCCCTGCAGGACCAGCAGGATGCGCTGCGCGCGGATTTCGGCGGCACGGTGCCGGAAGATATCGAAATTGAAGAAAACCGGATGAGTCTTCAGACGATTACGTCCATGGAATCCCTGATCACGGAACTGTCCGGCGACCGGGCAGTCAATGATGTGGAATACCAGAAGATTGCCGGACGGTATGAAGGATCTGTCCCGGAGATGTCCCGAATCGATGAAATCCAGCGGATTTACAGTGAACTGCAGGCAATCCGCACCGCTTCTGCGGAAGACGCGGAACGCATGAAATCGGAAGCGGTTCCGGAAGGTTATACCGCCGTGGAAAAGGCAGCGGCGAAGGACAGCGGGTATATCGATGCCTTGAAGGATGTCATAAAATCGCAGAATTCCCTCCAGGAACTGATTAAGCTGAGGGATTTCAATGCGCAGGCTGAAGCGCATGAAGCGGAAGCCTGGAATGCCGTAAAGAAGCGCTATACAGCCCTGACGGATGAAATCCGGGACCGCAGGGAAGAACTTGAAGGAATGAAGGTATACAGCCCTTCGGCCATCGAAGAACCGATCCGCCATCTGAATGAACTGCTGGTCCGCCGCCAGGATCTTGAACGGGAAAAGAACTCGCTTGAGACCGTACTGGAGAAAGAGTCGGCAGACTGGCAAGCACTGAAGAAAAAGTTTGCCGGACTCCGGGAGGAGACGGAACAGCGGCAGAAGATTCTTGAGGAAGACAGCGTTGCAGCTCCGGACGCAATCCGTCCCCATATTGAAAAACTGAATGAACTTCAGAAGCTGGAACAGGCGATCCGGATCAAGCAGGAGGCCATCGACCGCAACCGGATCACGGAAGAGGAAAAGGGCATTCTGAACGCAAATACCGGTGAACTGCCGGAGGCGGGAGAAGCCGACCGGATGAAGGAAATGTACCGGACGCTTCTGAAGGAACAGCAGGAAAAGCAGGGCGTTGCGGCATCCATCGCGGCAGAAAAAACAAAAGCGGAAGAGCTTAACGGAAAACTGAAGGAGCTCGAAGAAACCAGACTTGTATTCGAGCATGAAGCGGCAGAAGAGCCCGCAAAGGGAATCAGCACGCTGCTGATCATCATCGGACTGATTCTGCTGATCGGCGGAGCTGTCGGGGCGGTTATGGTACAGCCGGCTGTCGCAGCCGCTGCGGTCCTCGGTCTCATTCTTCTGATCATCGGTTTCGTGCAGAAACAGAAATACCGCCGGCTCTATCAGGCGTATGAAGCGTATATCGGGGAAAAGACGCAGAAGGAATCGGAACAGGAACAGAAGAAGTCAGATCTCAGAAAACAGATCGATGATGTGGAAACCGGAATCAGGAAGCTTTCGGAGGAACTTGAAAACAACAGCGCCCAGATGAAGAACAGCCAGAAGGAAATCATCGGCTGGGTAAAGAAGTACGGCAGAAACGAAAAACTGATCACCGAGGAAGTGATTTCCCGCATCGGAATCAACTCCGACCGGCTGCGCAGCCTGCGCGCGAAGTCCAAGGAAATCGCCGATACGCGGAAGTTCATTGATGATGAAACCGCATATATCCGGCAGATTCTCCTCAATCTGAAAAACATCTATCCCGATACCGAAGGCATGAATGTTGATCAGGCGGCCGAACGGCTTCAGGAGCGGAAAACAGCCTACAGACTGGAAGAAGAAAAACTCGCCTCTGCCCGTCAGGCAGAAGAGCGGTTCCTTGAGGAATCCGACTGTACGGAAGATCAGCTGCTCGGCAAAACACCGACCGAACCGAGTGAAGTGCGTCAGAAACTGGCTTCGCTCAATGACCAGTTTGCGGCGCTGGACGCAGAGCGCAGTAAGATCGATGCAGTATTTGACGGTCTTGCCGGACGTTCCTATGAAGATGCAGTTGAACATCTGCGGCGCCGTGCCCAGGCATATCAGGTGACGGAAGGACAGCTGCAGGCTGCCCGGCAGAATGAAATCCGCTATCTGATGGAGGCCGGTGTTACGCGTAACAGCCTTTCCATGGCGGATTCCGAGAAACTTGCCGGCCTGAAGAAAACCAGAAAAGAACTGGATGAAAAGTTTACGGAGATCGTGACGCGGATCCGGAAAGTGCTTGCGCCGATCAATATTGACGTCAACCGGGACAATGTGACGGAAGCTCTCCGCAGTGCGGAAGCTGTTGAAAATGAATACGAACAGTATTCACGTCTTCAGCGGGAACAGTCGGAGCGTGAAACAAGACGGCTTGCCCAGATTGCGTCGTTTGAAGAGATTCTCTCCGAACAGATCCGCGAACTGAAGGGTAACTATGCGGAGGAAGAACTTCCGAACCGGATTTCACTTGTCCGGAATGATATCTCGGAAGCGGATCATCTCCGCGAGAAGATCAGCAGTCTTGATCAGCGCATTGCGGACGCGCAGACAGAGCGCAACTTACGGCTTGCGGCCGCAAGTGCGTTTGAACGGCGGTACGGACGCTTTGTGCCGGAAGGTGAAGATGTCTTTGCCGGAATCTGCCGGAAGGCGGAGGAATACCGCAGACTGCAGAATGAGATGGCTCCGCTGGTCCGCCAGCGCGATGCGATCCTCGAAGAGCAGAAGGAAATGCCGGATGACGGAGGAGCACTGGAAAACCAGCTGCGTCATTCGATTGCCGCAATGGAAACACGGAAAGAATCCCTCCTTGCGGAACGTTCGCAAAAGAAGGAACAGATCCGCCAGGCAGACCGTTCGGTCGAGGCGTATCCGGATACCGTTCGGGAACTCAATCAGCTCTACGAACAGCGGAATGCTGCATGCAATGAGCAGCGGATCCTGAAACGGTCGATCCAGCTGATCGGACAGGCAAAGGACAATCTTGCGAACCGGTATCTCGGCAAGGTGGAGAAGCTGTTCAATGAATACATGCATATCTGGCTCGGCAATGAGGCGGTCAGAGGCATTCTCGATATCGACTTCAATGTCTCAATTGAGGAAAATGACAGGGTTCATGTGGCGGAAGGCTACAGTGCCGGCTATTGCGATCTCATGGATTTCTGCATGCGGCTGGCGCTGATTGACACGCTGTTTGAAAACGAGCAGCCGTTCCTGATCCTGGATGACCCGTTCGTCAATCTTGATGAGGAACATCTGGCCAGGGCGCTGGAACTGCTCGGTGCGATGTCTGCGACAAGGCAGATCATCTACTTCGTCTGCCATCCGGTGCGTGCGGTCAGGGCTATGGGAACGGAGCACGAAAAGGCGGAATTCCGCGCCCTCGCAAAGCGCCAGAAGGAACTGCTTGATGAACGCATGAAAGCCATGGCGCCGAAGGAGACAGCACCCGAAATGTCCGTGAAGGAACGCTACAACGTTGCGGAAAGCGGTCTTTCGATGCCGGTCGCGCCGGTGAATCCCAATATGCCAATCACGAGCCGCAATTTCCGGATCCGGTTTGCGGTCCGCAGCGGCGGAATCCACCCGGACAAGCTGTATGAAGTCTTCTTCATTGACGAAGACGGCGCTGTGATCAGCGAGCGGAGACTGCTGGAACTGCGCAATGACAGGCTCTATCCGGAGGAAATATCCTTCTGCCTGAGTGAAGAGGCAGAGGCGGGCAGACGGTATGAACTGATGATTCAGGAAGCCGGAAGCGATGACTTTGACGTTGTCTCACGCATCGTGTACCGCACGGATCTTACAGCCGCATAAGCATCAATGCATGGAGGACCTATGAGCGCAAAACGAATTCTGATCCGCGCCGATGACCTCGGCTACAGTGAAGGCGTCAATCTCGGCATCGCAAAATCGGTCAATGAAGGACTCATCCGCAACATCGGCGTAATGCCGAATATGCCGCTCGCAAAACAGGGACTGGACCTTCTGAAACGGGATGATCTCTGTCTTGGCCAGCATACCAATGTGTGCGTGGGAAAGCCGCTCTGTGATCCGAAGGATATTCCCAGCATCACCGATGAAAACGGCATGTTCGTCTCAAGCAGAACCTATCGGAATGCAGACCATGACTTTGTTGTACTGGATGAGGTCGTGCTTGAAATCGAGGCGCAGTATGAACGGTTCAGAGAGCTGACCGGCCGGGAACCGGAGTACTTTGAGGCACATGCGGTAAGCAGCGCCAATCTTGCGAAGGGTCTGGAAATTGTCGCGGAACGGCACAATCTGCCGTTACTGCAGTTTTCTGTCACAGAGCCGGTTCCGTTCCGGAATACGAAAATGATCGTATCCATGGAAAGCATGGGTCCGGGCTATGAACCGTTTGAATCCCTGAAGCGCTGCGCGCTGAAGGAGTATGCGGAAGATGAGTTTCCGATGTTTGTGTGCCATCCAGGGTATCTCGACTGGTATCTGCTTCAGACATCAAGCCTTACGATTCCGCGTGCGATGGAAGTGGATATGCTCTGCAGTCCGAAGACAGTACAGTGGCTGGAGGAACAGGGAATTCAGCTGGTCACCTACAACGATATTCACTGATATACGCAAACAGCCGGAAACGCAGTTCTTCATGCGCCGGCTGTTTTTATCCTTGATATAGAGTGGAATATTTTTTGCGTGTCGGATAAGCG
>CAMOOA010000063.1 GCA_946621045.1 uncultured Erysipelotrichaceae bacterium | reverse complement strand
TATCTCGTCAATGTATACAACGATGAAAAAACGCCGCTCTTTGTGAATGAAGCGGCGGGTATGGCAGATGTGGTGGTCGTTTCGATTACCTGGGCAGGGGAACCGGGCGCGCTGCCGAATGAGCGTCAGCGCAAGATTGCGGAAGCGCTGGCAGGAGCGGGTGCTTCCATCATCTGCGGCTATTCGGAACATGCCGTGCAGCCGGCCTGCTGGATCGATGACACGCTTGTCTTCTACTCCCTCGGGGATCTTTATTCCGAGGAAGAAGATGTCACCGCCCGGATCGGCGCACTCGGCGCCGTAACGGTAACGGAAACGGTTTACGGCGACAAGAGCCGCGTGGAACTGATCAATCCGAAAATGGATCTTGTGGTTTCCGTACCGGACGGGGAAGGACACTGCGATGTCAAACTTCTCAAAGACGCGGATGAAGAGGAAGTCCCGGATCATAAGGAACTGTATGAGGGCTACACCCAGACGCTTCAGCGGATGGATGACAGTATACGGATCGGCGGTCTGAACTGAGGTTCAGGCCGTTTTTCTGAATCCGCGCCGTTCCAGCACCGGACACAGTGCCCGCAGAAGGGCGAATAAAAGCAGGGCTTCCACCGGCAGAAGGATCGTATTCTTGATCAGCGATGCGGACGCATAGAACAGATATGCTTTCCCGTACAGCATCGAACTCCACAGCGAGCCGAGACCGACATTGACGATGTAGTTGATGAGCGCCTTTGCGATAAGCACATCCGGGAAACCGAATTTCCGGCGGTAGAAGAACAGACCGAAGATAATGCCGCCGAGCGCCTTGGAGAGCATATAGCCCGGAAAGTACGGACCGAAAGGGGAAAGGAACCCGGTCAGAAAATCCGTGATCACCGCGGAGACGATCGCTGCGCCGGGACCGACAACCATGGCTTCCACCGCGGTCGGGATAAAGGTAAGCATGATATTGAGGTTATCCGCAACGGGGATGCGGAGGTTGTTGAGCAGGTATTTCAGTGCGATCATCAGACCGATGACGGCAAGGAAGCGGGTATCCTTCAGTTTTGCGAAGGAAGAAGCCCAGTATTCTTTTGTGAAAATTGCTGAAAACATAAAAATCTCCTTTCTTCTTTTCACCCGTCGGTGAGAAAGAGAAACGAGATCTTTCTCAGTTTCAGGGGAACGAACAGCCACCGCAAGCAACTGTGCTTTTCGTCCGGAGATTTCCCGATTCGCCGGCACTTAACGCGACTGTAAGATGTTGTACAGACTCAAACTAGCATTGATTGCCCGATACCGTCAAGTATCTTTCCCTGTTTGGAAGGATACGGTACAATGCCTTCATGGAACCTTTTTATGTCGGAGTTTCCGCTGCCGCACAGGCGGAAGCCGTATATGCGGAACATGCTGTTCCGGTCTATGCGCCTGCGGATCACGCATTCAGCGGCCTGCGGGAAACTGAACTGAACGAAATTGATACATCACGCCCGTTCGGCGTGCTTTTAAACCGGCTGTACCGGGAAACGGAGCTTCAAGATCTGAAGGAGATCCTGAACCGGCTTGCGGAAATTCGGCCGGAGCGCATCTGGTTTGCGGATCCCGCAGTGCTTTCGCTGTGTGACGAATCGATGCGAAGCCGTCTTGTCTACCGGCCGGAAACCCTGATGACCAGCTGTGAGGACATCCGTTTCTGGAAAGAAACCGGAATCAGAGGAGTAACGGTTTCTCCGCTGCTTACCGCAGAGGAACTGTACCGGATCGCGGAAACAGAGCCGGGTGCGGAATTTGTGATCCACGGACATCTTCTGATGTCGGTATCCGCCCGGAAGCTGCTTTCCTCCTGGGCGAAACAGTATGCGGTGAGTCTGCCGGATGAGCCGCTGTATCTGAAGGAAGAGACACGGGATGACCGGTATCCGATCAGGGAGACAGCACACGGAACAATGATCTTTACGGACTATGTCCTTGAAAGTTTTGATTATATAAAACCGCTTGCGGAGCACGGCGCGTCCGCATTCTATCTGGACGGCGCATTTCTGTCGGACGAACATCTGATCAGTGCGCTCCGTCTTTATCAGGCGATTCTGCATCATCGGGAAGAACCGGATTCTGCGGCTGCCTGGCGGAAGGCGCATCCGGAATGCACGGAGGGGTATTATGGACAGGAAACGATACTCTAAACCGGAGCTGCTTGCGCCGGCCGGAGATCTTCTGCGACTGAAAACCGCAGTCGATTACGGTGCGGATGCCGTATATCTCGGCGGAAAGCAGTACAGCCTGCGCAGCCGGGCCTCCAACTTTACACCGGAGGACATCCGCGAAGCCTGTGCCTATGCGAATAAACGGGGTGTCCATGTCCATGTGACGGTCAATGAGATTCCCCATGACAGGGACCTGGAAGGGCTGGAAGACTATCTGCGCTTCCTGCAGGAAGCCGGCGTTACGGCGATCATCGCCGCAAGCCCGGCTGTAATGCGTCTTGCGAAAAAGACTGCGCCGAAGCTGGAAGTGCATGCCAGCACGCAGTGTTCGATTCTGAACTCCGCCGCCGCAAATGCGATCATAAGTCTTACCGGCTGCGACCGGGTGGTGCTTGCCAGAGAATGCTCGCTGGAAGAGATCCGTCGGATTCAGAAGGAAACGGACAGGGATATCGAAGTATTCATCCACGGCGGCATGTGCGTCAATTTCAGCGGACGCTGCACGCTTTCCAACCGGATGACCCTGCGGGATGCCAACCGGGGCGGATGTGCCCAGTCCTGCCGCTGGAACTATGAAGTGCGGACGAAAGACCGTCCGCTGAGCACGGAAGACAGTTTCTTTACGCTGGGTTCACGGGATCTCTGCGCGGCTGCCTTTCTGCCGGATCTGATGGAAACCGGCGTGAAATCCCTGAAGATCGAAGGCCGCATGAAAACCGAATACTATGTGGCATCCGTTGTCAGTGCGCTGCGTCATATGATCGATGAACTGTATGAGACGCAAAAACCGCTGTCCGAAGAACGGATGAACTATCATCTGCGGGAGGTGCTGGCGGCACAGAACCGCGAAGTATGGAGCGGCTTTCTGAACAATCCGGAAGGAGCGGATTCCATCATCTATCACGCAAATTCCGACGCGGATGTCTCCCATGCATTCCTCGGTACGGCAAAATCGTACAGGGACGGCATTCTGGAAATCGAGACCCGCAATCCGATCGATCCCGGAGACCGGATCGAAGTGCTGGAGCCGGGGATGAACAACCGTGTGTTTGAGTGTCTCTGGCTTCGGGATGAAGAAGGAAATCCGCTTGCGGCAAGCAGAGTGCCGATGCGCAGGATTTTCATGCCGGTGCCGTTCGAAGTGGCAGACGGCGCACTGTTAAGAAAGGCGGCAGTATGATACTGGAAGGAAGCATTTCGGTTAAGGCGGCGCTGCTTGGGAAACACCGTACGGTAAATACGGTATATCTCGACCGTGCGCGTCATGATAAAGAAGCCAATTTTATCCGCAGAACGGCACAATCCGCCGGCGTGCGCCTGGCGGAACAGACGCGGGAGGAACTGGATGCGATGGCATCCGGCCGCACCCACGGGGGCGTGCTGTGTGAGGCGGAGCCGCGGCGGTATGACAGGGAAGATGATCTTTATGCATGTACAGATCCGTTTCTTGCGGTGCTGGAAGGTGCGGAAGATCCGTACAATCTCGGCTATGTGATCCGCGCGCTGTATTCCGGCGGATGCACAGGCCTGATCCTGCGGGCACGGTCCTGGGAACACGCGGAGGCGACCATTCTGAAATCGAGTGCCGGCGCCTCGGAATATCTTCCGATCGTAATGAGTGAGGATCCTGCCCGGGTGATACAGAACGCGAGAGCGCACGGTATCCGTGCCTATGCGGCGATGCGCAGGGATGCCTCGCCGATCTATGAAGCGGACTTTACTGTGCCGGTGCTGATTGCCATCGGCGGGGAAATGCGGGGATTGTCCGCATCGGTTCTGAATGCATGCGATGCGAATATCTATATCCCGTACGCAAATGATTTCCGGAATGCCCTGAATGCGGCAGGTGCAGCGGCAGTGATCGGGTTTGAAGTAAACCGCCAGCGCAACTTCGCTGCGGTCCGGCCGGAATAAACACAGGAAACAGAAAGAAGATTCGGTTATGGAACAGATTGAATCATCCGCCAACGGGCGGATCAGAGAGTGGGCAAAACTCCTGCAGAAAAAGGAACGGGACAGGACCGGCCGTTTTCTTGCGGAAGGAGATCATCTGATCGAGGAAGCACTGCGCGAGGGACTTGTGGAAGTGATCATCTCCGATCATGCGCAGGACTATGCGTTTGAGCCGAAGATCCTTGCGCCGGCGCATGTTGTCGCAAAACTGAGTGCGAGTGTTTCCGGTGCGCATTCCGTGGCGGTATGCCGGCAGAAGAAGGCAGAGCCGGCCGCGATGAACCGTATTCTGGTGCTTGACGGTATTCAGGATCCGGGGAATCTCGGCACCCTGATCCGTACGGCGGTGAGTTTTCAGTATGACCTGATCATCTGTTCCGAAAAGACCGTTGATTTCTATAACGACAAGGTGATCCGAAGCACACAGGGAAGTCTGTTTCATATTCCGGTCATCCGGGAAACGGATCTTGTATCCTGTGCGGAAAAGCTGAAACAGGAGGAAATCGCTGTCATTGCGACCACGCTTGAGGATGCTGTCCCGCTCGGAGAGCTGAAACATCCTGCGCGCTTTGCGGTGATTCTCGGCAATGAAGGAAGCGGTGTATCGCGGGAACTGCAGAACATCGCGGATGAACGGGTGCGGATCGAGATGGCAGGATTTGAATCCCTGAATGTTGCCGTAGCGGGAGGCATCATGATGTATGAACTGAATCAGAACGGAGGTCCGAAATGAAAAAGCAGATCGCAGCGGCCGTCTGCGCCGCACTGATTGCCGGCACGCTTACTTCCGTTCAGGCGGAAGGGGATGCGCTGCGCTGTTCCTTTACCTATCCCGGCATGGATACCTCCAGTCCGGAACTGACCGCAATGTATCCCTATGAAGGAAAAGAAGCGGTATATGTTTCCGCCTGGCAGGAGGAAACGGTATATCTCAAGGCTGCCGTCACTGCGGAATCCGATACGCATGTAAGCGCGGCGCTGGAAGATCTCAGCGGCGTGCGTCAGGAAGATCATCCGCGGGCATCGATCGGCCTGCTTCGGACGGTCAGCGCGGGACTCGGCATGGGGACGGATCCCTATATTCCGCATGTCGATGCATATGACCGCATCAGCCCGGAGACGGAAACCGATCTTGCGGCAGGAGAAACTGCATATTTCTGGATTGAAGTCACAGCCGGACCGGACTCCTCCGGCCGCTATGACGGGGATGTGATCATTCAGGCGGACCGTGCCTATGAACTTCATATTGAACTGGTCGTAACACCGCTGAAGCTTTCACAGCAGGAACTCTCGGTTGATCTCTGGCAGTACCCGTTTGCCTCGGTCAGTTACTATGATTCGATTGAAGAACCGTTCAGTGATGCCCATCTTGCGGCGCTGCGGAAGGAACTGGCGCTGTACCGGGAAGCGGGCGGAAATCATATCACCTGTACGATCACGGAAGAGCCCTGGGCGCATCAGACCTACCGGGACTGTCCGTCGCTGGTGAAATGGAATATCGACGGCAGCGGGAATCTCTGGTTTGATTTCAGCCGGTTTGATACATGGGTGGAACTGTGTGAGTCAGAAGGAATCACCGGACCGATCGAGTGCTTTTCCATTCTGCCGTTCGACAATGATCTCACGGTTTACGATGATATGAACAATCCGTTCCGTGTCGTTCTTGCACCGGGCAGCGGGGAATGGCGCTGGTACTGGGAAACCTTCCTGTATCTTTTTACCGGACATCTGAAGGAAAAGGGATGGCTCGATCGGACGGTAATGTTTGTGGATGAGCGGGGAATTCCGTACTTCCAGACGGCGATTGATCTTGTAAAGTCGGTGCCGGACGGAGATAAGATCTCGTTTGCGGCGGCAGTCAATGTCATTCCGCGCGACACCGCCCTGTATGATCAGATTGGTTATCTTTCGATTTCCATCGCATCCGTTCCGGAGAATAATCCGGAATTCGACGCATTTCTCTCGCACCGGGCTTCGCTCGGTCTCGCGACGACCCTGTACAACTGTTCCACCAACTACCCGAATGCCTTTGTGATCAGCGATCCCTGCGAATCCGTATGGACCATGCAGTATCTTGCATTGCGCGGCTTTGACGGATATCTGCGCTGGGCACTGAATGCCTGGCCGGAAGACCCGAGAACCTGTTCGGATGCGCCGCACTTTGAGTCCGGCGATACGTTTCTGATCTATCCGGATGAAAAAAGCGCCGCAGATCCGGTTCCGTGTCCGTCTGTCCGGCTGCGGATGATCCAGCAGGGACTGAATGATGCACGGAAATACCGAATTCTTGAAGAGGCACTTCCGGTCAGCGATGCGGAGGTCCTGCGGCAGGTATTCCGCAGTCTGGAACGCTTCGGCGGTACGTACAACGCATACGGCGCAATGAGTGCCGTATCCGATGCGAACCGGGCATCGATCGCTTCCCAGACGCTGCGGACGGAAGAAGGCATCAGAAAAGCCGCACTGATTGCACTGACGGCACAGCGCGGCAAAGAAGGCGGATCGGTATCGGAAACACTACGTGCCCTGATGACTCAGTACCAGGACGAAGAATAGAAGTCATAACGGAACTTCTTTTCCTTCGGGTCAACTGCAGTTTCCTTTACGGAAATATCATCCACACGGATCCAGCGGTTTCCTTCGCGGATCTTATGAATAAACCGGACAAGATCGTTCTCATCGCCCTGCACAAAAATCTCTACCATTCCGTTCTCCATATTGCGGACGGAACCGGTGAGGTTGAATGTCAGGGCATTCTGCATGCAGAAGGAGCGGAAGCCGACGCCCTGGACGCGTCCTTCTGCGATCATGTGATATCGCTTTATCATTGATTTGATTCTCCGATTACACTATACCATTAACGGAAGCCGCCGGGCGGAAGGAGAGACTGAAATGAAACGCACCCTGATTGCGAACAAGACAAATTTTGACAGACCTTGGGCAGCGGAATTTCTGTCGCAGATCTTCCGGCCGGGCATGCAGGTATGCGTGCTCACGACCGAGCATGACGAGGGCTGGGCAAGCAGTTCCG
>CAMOOA010000062.1 GCA_946621045.1 uncultured Erysipelotrichaceae bacterium | reverse complement strand
TGGGTGTCAAACTCCCGCGCATGATATACCCTGTGAATTCCCCGGAATTAAGCGGTAATGGTTTCATTGAACAATGCAGAAATGTATAATAATAAAAAACAATATTCCTTCCGTGTTAACGATTCATTGAATATTCACCGCAGGCAATATCGTTTTACGTATCCGGGGGCATGTCATGAAATTTCTGGTGACAACCTTAATTCTGGCAGGCAGTGCGCTGATGGTTTTCAACATCAGCGGTTTTATGCGGTTTTCAAAAGATATGCAGGAAGCGGGACAGTGGGGTGATCGGAAGGCGCTTCTTCAGGTTCCGATTGTTCTGCTTGTGCTGTTTTTAATCGGATATCTTGCGGTCGGGATCTTCGGCCATCCGGACATTGTGGTGGCGGGCATCCTCTTCGGCGGAAGCGTGTTTGTCCTGGTCATGTACTGGATGCTGAAGGGAGTGTCCAGTGAGATTCTCGAACAGGAACAGGAAAAGGCAAAACTGCTTGCGGCAGAGGAGGGAAACCGCACCAAAGTGGAATTCCTTTCCAGCATGAGCCATGAGATGCGCACGCCGATGAATGTCATACTCGGCCTGAACCGCAAGGCGCTCCGCAGCCCCTCGCTTTCACCGGAGGTGCGGGAACTGCTTGAAAAGACTGAGCTCAGCGCAAGGCATCTGCTGGATCTCATCAATAATGTGCTGGATGTAAACCGCATGGAAAAAGGGGTTGAAACCGCAGGGCTTCAGCCGTTTTCCCTGCAGGATGTCCTGAACCAGGTGGATGCGATCGCCGCAACAGGAGCGGAGGAAAAGAGTCTTACTTACTCCCTGAACACTGAAGGGGATATCAGCGGAACCTATATGGGAGATGCGGTCATGCTGAAACAGCTGCTGCTGATCCTTCTTGAAAATGCCGTCAAGTTCACGGCTGCCCCGGGCAGGATCTGGCTGACTGTGAAAAAACTGCCGGAAGAACAGGGCCGTTATCCGGTTCAGTTTGCGGTCGGGGATACCGGAATCGGAATCAGTGAGGAGTTTATCCCGAAGGTCTTTGAAGTCTTTTCCAAAGAGGATGACAGTTCCACGGATGCCTACGGCGGAAGCGGACTGGGTCTTGCGGTCGCAAAGCGGATCTGCGAAGCGATGGGCGGGACAATCTCCGTCACCAGCGAAAAGAACCGCGGATCTGTGTTTACGGCTATGATTCCGCTTGAGGCCGTGCAGGATGCCGGCAGTGATGTTCCGGAAGAGGAATCGCACCTTGCCGGCAAGCGGGTTCTGATTGTGGAGGACATTGCGGAAAATGCGGAGATCGTAGCCGATCTTCTGGAACTGGAAGAAGTCGAAAGCGAACATGCGGAGAATGGAAAGATTGCCGTTGATCTGTTTGTGAACCATCCGGCCGGCTATTATGATGCGATTCTGATGGATCTGCGGATGCCGGTGATGGACGGTTTGGAAGCCGCGTCAAGGATCCGCGCTTCCGGAAAACCGGACGCAAAGACGGTACCGATCATTGCGCTGACGGCGAATGCACTGGAAGGGGATGTGCAGCGTTCGCTCGAAGCGGGCATGAATGCCCATCTTGCCAAACCGGCGGATTCCGTTCTTCTGTATCAGGAACTGAACCGCTGGGTGGGTCCGAATAAAGCGGAAAGGAGCGGAAGTCATGCTTGAGTCACGACAGATCAGAGAAATAAAAACCGTTCTGGTCGTCGATGATCAGGAAGTAAACCGGGATGTGCTCGGCGCAATTCTTGAAGATGACTATCACGTTCTTTATGCGGAAAACGGCGCCGAGGCAATCGAGCGCATCCGGGAGTACATGAACACGCTCTCCATCGTTCTGCTTGATCTTTACATGCCGGTCATGAACGGGTTTGAAGTGCTTGAGCGGATGAAGGAAGACGACATGATGAGCAGGATTCCGGTCATCGTGCTAACCTCAGAGAAAACCGCAGAGCTCAAAGCCCTGCAGATGGGAGCGGCGGACTTCATCACCAAGCCGCTGGATATGCATGAAGTGATTCTCGCAAGAGTCGGACGGATCATTGAACTGAGCGAAGGAAAGAAACTGATTTCCGCCGCGGAACATGACCGGCTGACCGGTCTTTATACAAAGAACTTCTTCTTTGAATATGCGGAGCGCATCCTGCGGGTTGTGAAGGACTGCACCTATGATGCGGTTGTCGTGAATATCCAGCAGTTCCATATGATCAATGAACTCAAGGGCAGAAAGTTCGGCGATCAGGTGCTCTGCGCCGTTGCGCAGGAGATCCGGGAATTTCTGAACCGTACCGGCGGAATCGCATCCCGGCTTGAGGCGGACCGTTTCTATATTTTCTGCGAACATCAGGAAGATTACGGCGCCCTGCTTTCCCGCCTGGAACAAAGCGCGAATTCGCAGGGCGAAGGCACGGTGATCCGGCTGCGGATGGGCGTGAACGTCTTTCAGGAAGGGGATACGCCGGTGCTGATGTTTGACCATGCCCGCACCGCCTGCAATCTTTCCCGCGGGAATTTCCAGACCCCGCTGGTGTTTTATGATGATGAGCTCCGAAACCGTGAAATCCTCCATCAGAAACTGCTGTACGGGCTGGAGGCAGCCCTGGAGGAGGGACAGTTTCAGGTATATTACCAGCCGAAATACAACATCCAGACCGATCCGCCGCGTCTTGTGAGCGCGGAGGCGCTGGTGCGCTGGAAACATCCCGAGCTCGGGATGGTATCGCCGGGCGAATTCATCCCGCTGTTTGAACGCAAGGGCGTCATCAGCGAGGTAGACAATTATGTCTGGCAGACTGCGGCGAAAGACGTGCGAAAGTGGCGTGAACAGTACGGCTTTGCGCTTCCGGTATCGGTCAATCTCTCCCGGACGGACATGTTTGACACAACCCTGCCCGCCCGGCTGAACCGGCTGATTCTGAACAACGGGCTGAATTACAGCGACATCAAGCTGGAAGTGACCGAGACGGCCTATACCGATGATGCGGACCACGTCCTGGAAGTCATCAGCGGTCTGCGCGGCCAGGGATTTGAAATTGAAATGGATGATTTCGGATCCGGATATTCCTCGCTGAACATGCTGTCGGAGATGCCGATCGATGTTCTGAAGATGGACATGAAGTTTGTCCGCAACATTGAGATGAGCGAGACGGATTTCCGCCTTGTGAAGCTGATCATCGATATTGCGAAATATCTCCGGCTGAAAGTCGTTGCGGAAGGCGTGGAAACAGAAGGTCAGCTGTCCCTGCTGAAAAATGCGGGATGCGACCTTGTGCAGGGATATTATTTCTCGCGGCCGGTACCGGCTGATGAGTTTGAGAAAATGATCCGGACGGATCTTGCGCTGGAAAGGAAGTAGGAATCTATGACATTACAGGAATTGTACCGGGAGATCGGCGGGGACTATGAACAGGCACTCCGGGTTCTGCGGGTGGACAAGCTGCTCGACAAGCATATCCGCAAACTGCCGAAAAACGGAGTTGTTGAGGGACTTCTTTCCGCCGGGGAAACAAAGGATCCGAAAACCCTGTTTGAGGCGGCGCATGCGGTGAAAGGCCTCTGCGCCAATCTCGGACTGACCGAACTTTCGAAGAATGCTTCCGAGATTGCGGAGGAATTCCGCGAGGGCAGCACCCGGAAGCTGAGCGATGCGGAAGTGAGCGAACGGATCGACCGTATCCGGACCCTTTACCGGAAAGCCGCGGACGGGATTGCGCGGTATGAGTCACAGTAACAGTTCACACTGATTTTGATCTGAGGTTTCTTTTTCATGAGCGCTTCACAGAAAAAATCCGTCTGGTCTGCACACCCCTATCTGAGTCTTGCGGGCGCCTGGGCACTCGCCTTTGGCTGCAGCGTCGGCTGGGGCGCTTTTGTCATGCCGGGGTCGACCTTCCTTCCGGTAGCCGGACCGGTCGGTACAGTGATCGGAATTGTACTGGGCGGACTGGTCATGCTGGTGCTGGCAGTGAATTATCACTACCTGATGAACCGCTATCCCGATGCCGGCGGAACCTATGCCTATACGAAGTACCTGTTCGGCTATGACCATGCATTTCTGAATGCATGGTTTCTGATCCTTGTCTATGTCGCAATCATCTGGGCAAATGCGTCGGCCCTTCCGCTCATCCTGCGGACGGTGTTCGGACCTGTCTTTCAGTTCGGCTTCCATTATGAGATTGCGGGATATCACATCTATCTCGGCGAGGTGCTGCTGGCGGATCTTTCCCTTCTGATCGGGGCGCTGCTGTGCCTGCACAGGAAGGCGGCGGAACGGGTTCAGATCGTCATGGCTGCGCTGATGCTGGGAGGAATCCTGTTCTGCGCCGCGGCGGTCTTCTCACGTCCCGGGGCAGCGGATATGATCACCGCCATGCCGTATTCTCCGGCCCGCAACAGGGCGGGCGGCATTTTCACGATCTTTGCATTGGTCCCCTGGGCATATGTCGGCTTTGAATCGATCAGCCATTCGGCCGAGGAAGCGAAATTCTCCCTCCGGCATGCATTCCCGGTGCTTGCGGCGGCAATCATTACGGCAGCTGTTTCCTATGCGCTGCTTACCCTGATTGCGGCGGCTGCGGCGCCGGAAGGGTGTGCATCCTGGGCGGACTATATCATGCATCTGGATCAGTACAGCGGCATCACCGCACAGCCGGTGTTTTACAGTGTTTACAGCGTGCTCGGACAAAACGGCACGCTGCTGGTCGGTGTCATCGCAGTCTGCGGCATCTTTACCGGTGTCATCGGAAACTACATCGCGCTGAGCCGGCTCTGCCATGCGATCGCCGAAGACGGACTGCTTGATAAGAAGACGGCGGAGCTTGACGGAAATCTTGTACCGCAGCGGGCGATCCTCGGCATCATGGCGATTTCGCTGATCCTGCCGTTTTTCGGACGGACGGCGATCAGCTGGGTGGTGGATGTGACGACCGTCGGCGCAACGATTGCCTATGCATTCAATGCGGCTGCGGCGTGGAAGCTTGCCAGGTCGGAAAAGAATACGGGAATGGCGCTTGCCGGAGTTCTCGGTCTGGTGTTTTCCCTGCTGTTTGTCATGGATTTCCTGATTCCCAACATCACCGCGGTAAAGACGCTCTCCACCGAATCGTATCTGATCCTTGCGGCGTGGGGAATTCTCGGATTTGTCTATTTCCGCCATGTCCTGCGGAAGGAAAAGGAGCGCCGCTTCGGCACCTCGATCGTGGCCTGGGTCGTCATGCTGGGACTGATTCTGTTTACCTCAGGCATCTGGATGCGCCAGAGTGTGGAACAGGCGATCGAAGACGCCGTCCGTCCGATCCACAGCTACTATACAGAGCAGTTTGATGAAACGGCGGACAGGCCTGCGGAGAAGTCGGCATTCCTTTATCTTCAGGATGTGCTGAATGACATCAGCGACAATCTCACCACCTCCATGCTTATTCAGACGGGGCTGATTGTTGCCGCAATGACGGTTCTGTTTGATATCTACAGCGCCATGCAGAAACGGGAAAAACAGATTGAAGTGGACAAGGTGATTGCGGAGGAAAGCAGCCGCGCCAAAACGAGCTTCCTGTCCAATATGAGCCATGAGATCCGCACCCCGATGAACGCGATCATCGGGCTGGACAATATTGCGCTGCGCGACCCGGATCTGACCCCGAAAGTCCGGGAGTATTTCGAAAAAATCGGCGCAAGCGCAAAGCATCTGCTCGGCCTGATCAACGATATTCTGGACATGAGCCGGATCGAATCCGGCCGGATGGTGCTCAAGAGCGAGGAATTCTCCTTCAGGGAATTCCTTGATCAGGTGAATATCATCATCAACGGCCAGTGCGCGGAAAAGGGGCTGGAGTATACCTGCCGGATCAAAGGTCATGTGAATGACTATTTCATCGGCGATGACATGAAGCTCAAGCAGGTGCTGATCAATATCCTCGGAAATTCCGTCAAGTTTACGGATCCTCCCGGGGAAGTCAGTCTGACCGCAGAACAGATTGCCCAGTATGAGGGATTCTGCACACTGCGCTTCACCATGAAGGATACGGGCATCGGTATGGACAAGGAGTTTATTCCGAAGCTCTTTGAGGCTTTTTCCCAGGAAAATGCGTCCGCTGTCAACCGGTACGGGGGAACGGGTCTCGGCATGGCGATCACAAAGAACTTCATTGACATGATGAACGGCGATATCGCTGTGGAAAGCGAAAAGGGTGTCGGCTCAACATTTACGGTGACGGTGACCCTGAAGGAATCCGCCCGCACTGCGCCGGCCGAATCGCAGATCACCCTGCCCGAAGGCGGAAAGGCCTTCGTGGCCGATGATGATCCGATCGCATGCGAACATGCGCAGATCGTACTGCGCAGCACGGGCATTGAGGCCGACACCGAAACAGACGGATCTGCCGCAGTTCAGCGCATCCGGAAGGCATTTGAGGAAGGGCATCCGTATCGTCTCGTTCTTCTTGACTTCCGCATGCCGGATACGGACGGTCTGAAGCTGACGGAAGCGATCCGCTCCTTTGACCGGGGCGAAACCGCCGTCATCATCCTTACGGGATACAACAGGGAAGCGTTTGAGGCAGAGGCGCTTTCCGCCGGTGCGGATGCGGTGATGTCCAAACCGCTGTACAGCGAATCCCTGATCCGTACGGTATCCGACATCTTCAGCCATAAAGCCGGCGCTCCGGTTCAGGGAGAGAAGGAAGCGGAACCGGCATCGGAAAACATTCTTGCGGGCAGACGCATTCTGATGGCGGAGGACGTTGAACAGAACGCTGAAATTCTGCAGGACCTTCTCGAACTCGAGGAGATGGAAACCGAACATGCCCGCAACGGCGAGGAAGCGGTCCGGATGTTCAAAGAGCACCCGGCAGGATATTACGATGCCATTCTCATGGATGTCCGCATGCCGGTCATGGACGGCCTGACGGCAGCCCGCACGATCCGCCTGCTTGCGCGTGATGATGCGAAAGTGATCCCGATCATCGCAATGACCGCAAATGTCTTTGATGAGGATGTGGAGCGGTCCCTGCAGGCAGGAATGAATGCGCATCTTTCCAAACCGGTGGAGCCGGATCATCTGTATGCCACACTGACGCGGATGATCTCCGGCAGTGAAAACTGACCGGTACACTGAAAGCACGCCGCGGTTCGGTTGAAAAAGATGGCATGGAAACGATAATATAAAGATAGAATTTGAAGACAGACAGCATCATCCGGCAGTTATCTTCCGGAT
>CAMOOA010000061.1 GCA_946621045.1 uncultured Erysipelotrichaceae bacterium | reverse complement strand
GAAGGGCATAGCGGATCGCCTTCTGTCCGGAGGGATGCGCCCACTCGTAATAATATGACGCAGGAACCACGCAGCGCCGGATCTTCCATGCATCTTTGAACAGCGGTTTTTCCGCGGCCGTTTCCATTCTGGCATTGAGCACCTTGCGGTTTCCCTGTCCGCTCATCCGGAATCCGAACCGCATCGGAAAGAAACTCTTTTTCCCGTTTTTATTGCGGGCGATCACCGGCGCCAGCGAACCGGGGAACACTTCTCCTTCCCTTACCAGCGCGGTATTCAGTTCCTGTTCGAGTTTTGCGCTGAGCGGCGACTGTTCAATCGTGCGGATCATCGCCGCAAATTCCGGCGAGCTGCCGATAACGTAAGCAGTACACACAGGACAGAATCAGCCGATCACCGCAAGGACTGCTTTTCCGAGCGCAGCCACATCGGCCTTTCCTTTGAATTTAAAGGTAATGGATTTGCCGCCCTTGAAATCAAGGCGAAGCTGGGACTCTCCCATCAGTCCGCCCGGGTTTTCCACACCGACCGAGCGCACTTCCTTATACGGCAGGATTACAGCCGCATCGCTGTGTCCGTTCAGGTCTCTTGCGTCGGCGTAAATCACGCTCCTTGCGGTAAAGATCACCTGGTCATTCCGGCTGGTTTCCGGACGGCACTGCAGTAAAACCGCCGCAGTTCCGCGCATTGTCTCCGCAAGTTCATTGATCTTCACGCCGTCATTGACGACAAGACTGAGTTCATTCTGGTCATAAAATGAGAACATATTCCGATCCTCCAAACACAATCCGGTTTTCTTTCATTCATTGTATCGCAAAACCGGCTGCTGTCCGCATATGGTCCTTTTTACGGGAAATGATTTACAATTAAATGCATAAGGAGGTTCTTCCAATGGCAATTGATCCGAAATACTTTATTCACGAAGATGACAAGGCGGCGCTGGATGCCCTCAAGGCGATTCCGGGCTTCACCCCGTTCATCAAGGCATTCATGAAGGTCTGGAACGAAAACCAGTTCCGGATCCTGAACATGTCCTCGCGCATCCGCATTGATGAAAACCAGCTGTCCAAATACTACCGCATGCTGGAGCCGATCTGTGAAAAGCTCGGCATTGAAGTTCCGGAGCTCTATCTCGAACTGAACGTCAATCCGAATGCCTACACCTACGGCGACACAAAGCCGTTCATCGTCATGACATCCGGACTCATCGACACCGTGCCGGAAGAACTGATTCCGACAGTGCTTGCGCATGAGTGCGGTCATATCGCATGCCATCATACGCTGTACCGCACGATGGGACAGATGATTCTCAGCGGAACGATGGGCATTCCCGGCATCGGTGCGCTGATCTCCCTTCCGCTTCAGATTGCGTTCGCATACTGGATGCGATGCAGTGAGTTCTCCGCCGACCGCGCTGCGATCCTTGTGGACGGCGATGCGGAAAACATCATCGATCTCTGCATGCGTCTGTCCGGTTATACCAAAAACATCGGCGACGAAGCACACAAGGCGGAATTCCTGAAACAGGCGGAAGAATACAAGAATCTGGTCAAGGACGACGTCCTGAACCAGACGATGGAATTCATGATTCTTGCCGGCCAGAGCCACCCGCTGACCGCAGTGCGCGCCTATGAGGCCAATGCATGGGCTTCTTCCGAAAATGTCACAAAGCTTCTCGGTTACTACGGCGAAGTGTCCCGCAGTATGCCGCACAAGGAGGTACCGGTCGGTGAATCCGCAGCCCTGATGAAAGGCCGCAATGCGGCAGAGCTTGCGGAAGAGCTGAAGAAATCCGGATTCACGGATGTCACCTGCATCCGGGAAACCACCGCAGACCTCTTTACATCCGAAGGTACTGTCACCGGCATTTCCATTGACGGAGTCTCCGACTTCGGACCGGAAAGCTGGTTTGGCAGCGGCGCAAAAGTAGAAATCTCCTACTATCAGCCGCTGACCCCCGAAGAGGAGGCTGCCGCGCATCCGGGAGAGATCCGCATGCCGTTCTCGTCCATGAGCTGTTACGGACGGGATTACACCTCCCTGTGTCAGGAGCTTGTAAATGCCGGATTCAAGAATATCTTCACGGTTCAGGATCAGGGCGTCCGCCCGCTGTTCTTCAAGGACAGCGGTGTTACCAAGGTCGAAGCCGGAGAGGTGTCCGCATTCGAAAAAGGCGACTGGTTCCCCGCTTCCGTCAAGATCCGCGTCACGCACTTCTGATCTCCCCAGCACATCGGTTCTTTACGAAAAACGGAATCACGGATTCCGTTTTTCTCTGAGACAGTGCAGAAAAATGCTGTTCAAAAAACAGAATTCGATTTTACAATATATTCAGTAAGGAACAATAGTATATGGCTGATAAGAAAGAACTCCCTCTCGCAATGCTCGAGCTTTTGATTCGTTATACAGACGAAGAACATTCTCTGAGCACCAGTGAACTGAAACAGTATCTTGAACAGGAATATGATCTGACACTGGAACGCAGAACTCTGTATGCAAACATGGACCTGCTCAAAAAATACGGGCATGATATCAGCACCTGGCAGGAAAACGGATTCGGATACTATCTTAAGACCCATCAGTTCACACGGTCCGAAGTACTGCTGCTGTGCAATGCAATCCATTCCAGCCACTTCATCTCCCAGAAGGAAAGCAGTCAGCTGATTCGCAAACTGCTCGCAACACTCAGCACCTATGACCGCAAGGAGTATACCGACAAGGTGTACCTGCCGAACCCGAAAAAGACGCAGAATGAGAAGCTGCTTGATAATCTGTCCCTGATCAGCGATGCGATCCGCGACCGCAATCCGATCCGTTTCGATTATCTGCGCCGCCGGCCGGACAAGACCCTCTGGTCTCCGCGCACCTATGAAGTGGAGCCGCGCTATATCGTCTATCAGGACTCCAGAGCGTATCTGATCACGACCAGCGATCACCATGAAGGGTTTGCCCATTACCGCATTGACCGGATCACCGGCATCGATATCATTGAGGACCGGAAGTTCAAGGTTCTTCCGAAAGAAACGGATGCCTATGAGTACGCAAAGAACATGTTCTACATGTTCAATGATGAATCGGTTCACGCTGTCCTGCGCTGCGAGAACCGCGTTCTGGATTATATGATCGACACCTTCGGAAACGATGTCATGGTCATTCCTGCCGATGAGGATCACATTGATATTCATATCCGCGGCAGCCGGACCGGCATCCTGCTGTTTGCCCAGCAGTATATCGATGCTGTTACGATCCTTGAACCGTCCGATCTCCGGGAGGAGATGCTGGCGCGTCTGAATCAGGCAGCGGAAAACTACCGATAATCAACAGGAGACAATACATTCATGAAAATACTCTTTGCGACAAGCGAATGCGCACCGTTTTCCAAATCCGGCGGACTTGCGGATGTGGCATTCTCTCTGCCCCCGGCACTGAAGAAGGCGCACAATACCACCGCGATCATCACGCCGTATTACAAATGCGTGAAGGAACGGTTCGCGGATCAGATTGAACTGGTAAGAGAACAGACAGTGCGGCTCGGCAGTGCCGAACTGTACTGCGGTCTTCTGAAGGGAGAGCTCTCCGGTGTTCCGGTCTGGTTCATCGACAATGAAGCGCTCTTCAACCGGGACCGCCTGTACGGTTATGATGACGACAAGTTCCGCTTTGCATGGTTCTCCAAGGCAGTGGTCGACCTGATTCAGGAACTGGATTTCATTCCCGACATCCTCCACTGCAATGACTGGGAAACCGCCCTTGCGGTCATTTATCTGAAAGACGATCAGGCAAGACGTTCCATCTACCGGAACATCCGCACGGTATATACGATTCACAACATCGCCTATCAGGGCCAGTTCGGCGCATCCGATCTTACTACAACCTTTGCGCTGGACCCGGGATGGTATCTCGGCGGCCTCGGCTATGAATACGAAGGACGCCATGACGTCAACCTCATGAAAGGCGCGATGTTAATGGCGGATGCCGTATCCACGGTTTCTCCGACCTATGCCAGGGAACTGCATACCCACGAATTCGGCAAGGGTCTTGAAGGAGTCTGCGACCTCGTGGAGTCAAAGATGTACGGAATCCTCAACGGCATTGACCCGGCCCATTATGATCCGGGAATCGATCCCCGCATCCCGGCAAACTTCACGGCCGATGATGTTTCCGGAAAGCTGAAATGCAAGCAGTACCTCCAGGAAACATTCGGTCTGAAGAAGGCAAAGAAATGGCCGCTCTTTGCGGTCGTTGCCCGTCTGGTGGAACAGAAGGGCGTGGAGCTGATCAGGGAAGCCCTTCCCGTCATGATGGAGCGCGGCATTCAGCTGATCATCTTCGGACAGGGTGACCGGAAGTATGTGGACTACTTCAATGAATGCAGGGAGCGCTACATCGGACAGTTCGGTTTCTCCGACCAGTACACCGAAGAAATGGCTGCCCGGGTATTTGCGGGTGCGGACTTCTATCTGATGCCCTCCGCCTTTGAACCGTGCGGTCTCTCCCAGATGATGGCCATGCGTTACGGCACCGTTCCGATCGTTCATGAAACCGGCGGCCTCAAGGATACCGTCCGTCCGTATTCCGACTTTGACGGCATCGGCGACGGATTCTCGTTTGCGGACTATACCTCCAAAAACATGATGCTGGCGGTGGAGGAAGCGCTCAAGGTATACTTCGCGGAACGGAAAGTCTTCCGCATTATCCGCGACCGCTGCATGCGCAAGGACTTTTCCTGGAAGAAATCCGCCGGCACGTACGTCAAGATGTATTCCGACATCTGCGGCAGCGGCTTTGACCCGAATGTCAGTTTCCAGGATGCCTATGATGCGCTGAAGGTCGTCTATGAAGATCTTGAGCCGGTGCGCCGGGAATACCTCGCAAAGCAGGCCGATGACTATCAGAATGTTGTCCAGATCGAAATCCTCGGTCCGGGCGCCGGAACCTTCTATCTGAAATTTACGAAGGCAGGCATGGAAATCGCGCCGTACAGTTATGAAGGCGCAGATGCCACGATCAGCGCTACGATCGACAATCTCTACAATATGGCGATCGGCACGGCAAGTGCGGACCGTCTCTACATCAACGGACAGATGAAAGTCAAAGGCAACATTTCCAAAGGTGCGGAAATGCGCTATCTCATCATGGAGCCGCAGAACGACGATTAAACTCTGAATTGCAGGACAGCCGGGATTTAATTTCCCGGCTGTCTTTTTGTATTATGGAGTCATGGAATACGGAATCCGTGAACATGCGCTCTGCTATGCACTGCTCGCAAAGGCGGTGCTGGAAACCGAAGGACTGAAGAATGCGGAGGCCCTTTTGGAGACAATTACCCGCGAGTACGGAAACCGCCGGGGCAGGCGCATGCGCGCAAACGCAGCCGCTGCCGGACTCGGCGATGATCTTGCGGCATTCTTTTCTGTCGGCGAATGGACCGGGAAACCGGGTGAAAACCGTTCGGAACTTGCAGTGTCCGGGGATTCGACGGAATCCCGCGTCCGTGTATGCGCCTGGTATGATACCTGGAAACAGTACGGACTGCTTCCCTGGGGAACGTATTACTGCCGCTGGATCGACCCTGCCATCGCGGAGGGATTTCAGGGCAGCTTCACCCTCTCCGTCCCGATGACCATGGGAAACGGAGACGGCAGCTGCCGCTTTGTCTGGAATCAGACCGTTCCCGAACAGACGGGCGGACGCCCGTATCTTCGTCCCTTCTCGTTTCATACCGAGGAGCTCATGACCGCCGCGGAAGACATTCTGCGCACTCATGTCCCGGAAGAAGCGGACGATATTCTGAAGCGGACGGAGGATGCCTTCCGGCAGTTTCTTACGGAATAACATCCGCCACGCAAAAATGAATGCCGGCACTGCCGGCATTGTATTTATCCGTTTCCGCTGTCCGTTCCTGCATGCATATCAAGCAGGCAGGCCCGGAGCTGTTTTAGTTCCGCAGCTTCCGTAATTGCCCGGTTCAGTTCTGCACGGGACAGCTGTTTCAGCGTATCGATGATCTCTGCGTCCTCATTCCGTCTTCGGATATCCGCATGGATCTCTCCGGAAATCCGTTCCAGAAGCTTGGCCCTGGCTTCTTCATTTCCTTCAAGGATCTCCTGGATGACCGGAATTGAAAGTCCCATCTTCCGGTACAGCCGGATCTCCAGCAGACGGTTTACCGCCTGTTCGTCATATTCCTTGAAATTCTGCCGGCCGGACCTCCTGCTTGGTTCAAGAAGTCCGATACGGTCATAATAAAACAGTGTTTTTCTGGTAACACCGGCGACCCTGCATATTTCCTTTACACTCATCATCCTGGAACCACTGTAATGCCGTTCCGCACGGAACGGTCAATACGAAACCGGGCTTATTTTTTTCCGCTGTTCTGATATCATCGTTGTGTGCAGAAAGAAGGAAACAGACATGACAGACAACCGCAGGACAGACAGACCGGATCAGGAACTCGCATGGGAGGAGATCTCCTGTGAACATATTGTGCAGGATGAATGGATCGACTTCCGTAAGAGCGCCTGGCGGTTTCCGGACGGCAGGGTGTTTGAGCCGTTCTATACGTACAGCCGAAGAAATTTCGCAGTGATCGTCGCAACGGACACCGAAGGACGGTATATCTGCGTCCGGCAGTTCCGGCAGGGAATCCGGAAGGTCACAACCGAATTTACCGCCGGCGGAATTGAGCGGACCGACGGAAAAGAATACGGCGGCGCACAGGACGGCGGATCGGAAGATGCCCTTGCGGCCGCAAAGCGCGAGCTTCTGGAAGAAACCGGCTATGCCTCGGAGGAGTGGCGCCATCTGCTTACCGTGCCGGCGCAGCCGACGATTGCGGATAACTTTGCCTTTATTTTTGAGGCCAGAAACTGCCGCCCGGTCTCATCCCAGCATCTCGATGAAACCGAGTTTCTCAATGCGGCAGTGATTTCCCGCGAAGAACTGGAGGAACAGATCCGGGACGGCCGCTTTCCCCAGCCGATCCATATTCTCGGATATCTTTTATCCCGGAAGTGAATCCATGCATTACTTTCAGAGGACCGCATCAGAAACAGGCTCTGCCTGTTTTTCTTTTTCCAGCAGCGTTTCCAGATGCCGGATCTTCTGTCCGAGCAGTTCCTGTTCGGCAGACAGCCGCTGAAATGCCGCATGAAGAATGCCGCTGCGGTCATGACAGTCCGGTTCCAGAAGCAGCCGGATCTCTTCCACCGAAAGCCCGGCCTGCCGGTAATCTGCGATCTTCCGCAGACGCATCAGCGCAGCCTCGTCATACACTTTATACCCCTGCGTGCCGATCCGTCCGCTTGGCAGCGCAAGACCGATCCGGTCATAGTAAAACAGGGTTTTGCGGGTCATGCTGAGAATTGCGCACACATCGCCCACAGAATAGATATGCATGTGATCCGAAGAAATTGTGTTCCCGTCAGAACGCCTGTCCGTCATGCCCGCTTTCTTTCCTTACCTGAAGAATAGGAATTCCGGCGAAACGGATAAATGCCCAAAATTCTTCCAAACCGCGTTTTGTCTTCACATTTCAGGCAATGTCCTGTATTCCCCGAAATACATGTAG
>CAMOOA010000060.1 GCA_946621045.1 uncultured Erysipelotrichaceae bacterium | reverse complement strand
TGCACGGATTCAGCACATGTCCCGCACGGTTCAGATCGCAAGCTGGGCATTCCTGGTCATCATGAATGCACTGTTCGTCTACCTGTCCTGGCCGGCATAAACGGAAAAAGCGACTGTCATTATGCAGTGTGATCATCAATCATTCACCGCATGACAGCCGCTTTTTTTACTGTTTTCTGTTTAAAGTGTGATGATACCGAATGCGCTGGCCACGGAACTGATCAGAATGATCAGAACGAACAGCGGGCAGATATAGCGGATCATGAACCGGAAGATGACTTCCCGGCGGAAGGGATGACCGTTCGCCCGTACTTCCGAAACCACTTTGCTGACGCTCATGTACCGTGATACAAGAACACAGATCAGCAGCGCCGAAACCGGCATCATTACGGAGTTGGTCAGGAAATCGAAGAAGTCGAGAAACGGCATTCCGAGCGGTGTGATAAATGACAGTGTTCCGTATCCGAGGCAGGACAGCGTGCCGAGCAGAATCATGATCACACCGGTAACGGCGGTTCCTTTTGTGCGGGACCAGCCGAGTTCATCCGAGAATACAGAAACTGCACATTCCGTCAGCGCAATGGAACTGGTCAGCGCCGCAAAGAGCACGAGGGCAAAGAACAGAATGCCGATCACTCTGCCGAACTGCATCTGCGCAAAGATCTTCGGCATGGTGATAAACATCAGGGAAGGACCGGCATTCAGCGCATCCGGATTTCCGTTGGAAAAGGAGAAGACGGCCGGAATGATCATGAGACCTGCCATGACCGCAATCGCGGTATCGAAGAATTCGACCTGACGGGTGGAATCTTCGATGCTGATCTCCCGTTTCATATAGGATCCGAAGGTGATCAGGATGCCCATTGCGATGGAGAGGGAATAGAACATCTGACCCATCGCCGCCACAACGGTCATGATCGAAAAATCGCTGAAGTTGGGAATCAGGAAGTATTTCACGCCCGCAAGCGCACCGGACCGGGTGAGCACGTATCCGGAAATGATGAAGGCAAGCACGACAAGCAGCGGCATCATGATCCGGGAAACCTGTTCAATGCCGTTTTCCACACCCATGAAGATTACAGTCAGCGTCATCGCCGCAAATACAATGAACCAGAATTCCGCCGCCGGACCGCCTGTGATGAAGGAACTGAAGAAGGTCTCATCGGCGATTACAGCCGGCTCATGAATAATGAATTCATACAGATACTTGCATACCCATCCGCCGATTACGGAGTAATAGGGAACGATCAGTATCGGAATCACCGCATTGAGCCATCCGCCGAATTTCATGGCCGGAGATGAAGAGAAGAAGCGGAATGCGCCGACCGGGCTTTTTCCGCTGGAGCGTCCGATTGCGGTCTCCGCAATGATCATCGTATAGCCAAAGGTAAGGGCGAGCAGAATATAGATAAGCAGAAACATTCCGCCGCCGTATTTCGCCGCAAGATACGGAAACCGCCAGATATTTCCGAGGCCGACGGAAGCACCGGCGGCAGAAAGAACAAATCCGAGTTTGCCTGTAAAAGAACCGCGTTCGCTGTTGTTCATCTGTACATATCTCCCCCAACTGATATCCGTTCTATCGTATCCAAAATCCGCATAAATTACAAATTGAACATCGTCTGACGTATAAAAATCCCCGCCGTGAAGCGGGGATGAAATGCAATCGGATCAGCTCATCATGGATTCCAGCGGACCGGTCAGTTTGACGGTGACCGTGGAATGCTCGCCTTCCCGTTCAATCTCCATTTCGATTTCGTCGCCGACTTTGCATTCGGTCAGAAGCTTGGAGAGATCGGTATAGGTGTTTACTTCGGTTCCGTTGACGGAGATGATGCGGTCATACTCTTTCAGGCCGGCTTCTTCCGCGCCGCTGCCTTCATATACCTGTGTGATATAAAGACCAGCCTTGTAGACTCCGTAGTCGGAATCCAGAGTGGAGAGACCGACACCGATCGTCGGACGGGTTGTGACATATCCGTTTTCCTTCAACTCGGTCGCAATCTCATATGCCGTATTGATCGGAATCGCAAAGCCGAGACCTTCAATGACGGTGCCGCTGCTTGTCATTCCGCTGTCCTTTGCGTTGACGATGCCGATCAGTTTGCCGTTGCCGTCAAACAGTCCGCCGCCGGAGTTTCCGGAGTTGATCGCCGCATTGGTCTGAATCAGATTCATCGACTGGTTGTTGATGACCATGTCGCGGTTGGTCGCGGAAATGATGCCGTTTGTGACGGTTCCGCCAAGGGTTCCGAGCGGATTTCCGATTACGATGGCCGTATCGCCGACACGCAGTTCATCGGAGTTGCCGATCTCTGCGGCTTCCAGTCCGGATGCTTCGATCTTGATGACCGCGATGTCTGTCTTGGCATCGGTGCCGATCAGCTTTGCTTCATATTCTTCGCCGCTGTAGGTTTTGACGGTGATCTTCTGGGAGTCTTCGACAACGTGATTGTTCGTGATGATATAGCCGTCTTCGGTGAAGATGACGCCCGATCCGGCAGCCTGTGATGTGTAGGTTCCGCCGAACAGTCCGAAACTGGTGACGGTGTTTTCGGTCTGGATCTCAACAACGGTCTTGCTGGCGCTTTCCGCAACATCCTGGATCGATACTGCAGAAACGGAAGCGGGAATCGGTGACGGTGCAGTTTCCTGCGGTGCTGCGGAAGGTTCCTGAGCGGTATCTTCCGCCGGAGCGGCCGCAGCCTGCTCTGTTTCCGGCAGAAGGGTAACAGGACCGATATTGCGCATCGCCAGGACAGCGCCGCCGTATCCGCCGCAAAGACCAAGCAGACCTGCGAGCAGGGCTGTCAGAATCGGATGGGACTTCTTTGTCTTTGCTGCTTTGGCCGGCTGCGGAACGGAAGCGGCTTTCGGAGCCGGTTTTTCTTCCTTCTGTTCGGTTCTGACCGGTTCCGGTGCCTTTGCCGGTTCCTGCGGTGTGATTTCTTCTTTCACCGGTTCATTCACTGCGGCTTTTACCGGTTCGGCGGCCGTTTCAGTGATCGGACGCGGTGTTCCGCATGCAGTACAGAAGTTTGTGCTATTCTCCTGACCGCATACGGGACAGGTCCATGTGTTTTTTTCAAAGTCTGTCATTTTATTTGTACCTCCTTTGATACAAGAGAATCGTAATCTCTGAATGTGAACGATGTGTGAACATTTGTTTAAAACAAAGCGAACAGTACCTCGTGCGGATCAGTAGGAGGAGCGGCGGCGGGGACGTACGGACATCCCGTACACTGCGCCGATTGCACCGCCGACGATGTGCGTCAGCTGACTGATGTTGTCGGAGGATATGACGCCGTTATAGAGTTCCTGGCCGATATAGATCACTGCGACGATCAGCATCGTCAGGGGAATCTCACCGTCATTCCGGGTTCCCGTGACGCTTACCAGCAGAATAAAGGCAAAGACGATGCCGCTGGCGCCGAGCAGACCGGTGTTGGGCGAGAGGAGAATGTGAATCAGTCCGGTCACAACCGCAACAATCAGAATGATCTCAATCAGACGCTTGCTGCCGTATTTTTCTTCAAGGATCGGACCGATCAGAAGAAACATCATCATGTTTCCGGTATAGTGCGTCAGGTTCTGATGTCCGAGCACATGCGTGAACAGACGGAGATAAAACAGCGGATCGGCGAACGATGTCTTATAGCAGACAAAGAACTGATCCCGGATCAGACCTCCTGTCGCATAGCTGGCCGCAAGAACTGCCGCGGAAATAATCGCGAACCAGAGCACGACCGGTGAATTGAATTTAATACGTCTCATAGTTTTAAGCACCTCAGCGATAATTATAGTATCCGGACCCGCGACAGGGTTCACAAAAAAAGTATTATTTCCTAAAATAAGGGGCGGGAGAATTCAGAATACTATGGCAAAAAAACAGAATAAACAACCTGTGATCAAACGGATCAACGCTGCAGAAGTGCGGAATGACAGCCTGAAGGAAGCGATGGAAACCCTCCGGACGACACGGACGAGAGATAATGAAATCCGGATGTTTGAGGAACTGCAGAAAGCGATGTTCCTTGTTCCGGTACGTTTTGAAAACGGGCAGGGAAACCTCAAGGCTCATTTCATCATGGTAAGTACACCGGACAAGAAGAATTTCTTTCCGGTGTTCACCGATGCGCAGGAGGCGGAGAAGCTGTCTCTTCCGGAAGGTGAGAAACGGGAATTCCTCGGCCGCACGCTGAAGGAATTTGAACCGATTTTTGCGGATACCCGCGGACAGGCGGCAGGCATTGTCGTCAATCCGTTCACATCGAATATTCTTCTGCAGAGAGACCTCATCAGCAAGCTCAACACACAGAAGGCCTCTGCGGTAGGCGGAGCACCGGTCAACGCGAAAAAGGGTGAAGTCCCGCAGGAACTTCCGGTCCGCTTCGATGAGCCGCGTGTCTATCCGACCGCGCTTGTCAATGCGGTATATGAAGCGTGCCGCTCGATTCCGGAAATCAGCCGTGTCTGGTACAAGCAGATGATGATCGGACCGAATGTGAATCACGGCCTGATCGTGGAAACCGATAAGTTCACCCAGGAACTCGGAGAAGCGCTGAAAGCAGCCGCAGAACCCTGTGCCAAGGGCGTTCCCGTGCAGGTTCTCAAACTGACGCCGGAACTGGACAAGAATGTCATCAAGGATGCGGTCGCTCTGTACGACCAGCTTCTCGAAGTATGATCACTGTCCGCAGACTGTCCGGCGATGAAGTCCTCGATGCGCTGAATCTCATCCGGGAAGTATTCTTCGCGGAAGGAAATCTCGGCTACCCGCGGGAAGGCGCAAAGGCGTTTCTGGAATTTGTCTCCGCAAAGGGAGAAGAGCTGTCCTGGCTGGGCGCCTATGAAGGCACGCTGGAAGGGGCGCTCGGATTTACGGATGATTATCACATTGCGCTGCTGTTTGTGCGGAAGGAAAAACAGAGGACCGGAATTGCCCGGCAGCTGTTTGAGGCACTGCGCAAAGAGGCGCGTGCCGCGGTCTGTTCGCGCATTACGGTTAATGCGGCCGTATCCGCAAAGGCAGCCTATGAAGCGCTCGGGTTTGAAACCTGCGGCGAAGCAGAGACCAGGGACGGCATTACCTCTGTGCCGATGGAATATCTGATGGGAACCGAGTATCTTGGCAGGACGGTGACCGTCACCGTCGACCGGCCTTACGGCAGCCTGCATCCGCATTATCCGGACACGGAATATCCCTGCAATTACGGATATGTGGAAGATGTGCTTGCGGCGGACGGAGAATTTCAGGATGCCTACATTGTCGGCGTATATGAACCGCTGGAACGCTTTACCGGAGTGGTATGTGCCATCATCTACCGCCGCAATGACAGTGAGGCAAAATGGGTCGTCAGTAAGACCGCTTCCTATGACAGGCAGGAAGTCATCGATGCGGTCGGCGAAGTGGAACAGTACTTTGAAACCCGCTTTGTCTGGCTTTAAATCGGAAAACAGGAGAGCGTACGGCAAAACGCACGCTCTTTTCCTGTAACTGTTTCAGACAGTGTTGTTATAATTTACATATGAGTAAACAGAATGTGACAGAACAGATATCATCTTCCGATACGGAAAACAAGTCGCCGGAGGAAGAGAAGTGCGACGAAATGGTCCGCAGGGCGATACGCAGACCGTTTCTTCTGATCCGGAGAAATTACAGGGCGCTGATCTCGTTTGAACTGCGCTACAAGATTTTCGTCATGCTGATTGTATTTCCGCTCCTTTCCTGCAGCGAGCGTCTCCTGCTCGTGGTGAATCAGGAATCCCACATCGCCATGTACAATGTCGTGGATATGCTCAAAAACCCGCTGTCATGGGGCGTGCTGCTGTTTATGGGCATTCTGATGAGCATTTTTACGGCAATTGAACAGATCGGAATTCTCCGGATCCTGAATGCCTCGGTGTTCAATATCAGGGCAGACGCAAAAAAGACATTTGCGGATACAGCGAATATCATTGTCCAGCAGATCAAATGGAAAAATCTGACGATTCTTCCGTATTTCCTGATCGTATTTCCGATTGCTCAGGCGTTTGATACCTCCAGTGTTACCCGGTTTATCCGGATTCCCGGTTTTATTCTGGAGCACTTTCAGAAATACCCGGTATTCCAGTATTGCTATATCGCCGCATGCCTGATTCTGACACTCCTGAGCGTGCGTATTATCTACTCAATGACAATCATGACGGTGGAAGGAGATGACTTTCCGACCGCCTGCCGCAAAAGCCTGAAGCTGACCACGCTGAAACGGCTGCCGTCTCTGCTGTTTGACATGTTCAGAACCGTTATCCTGTACGGTACGCTCGTGGTTATCTTTTCGATTCTGGTTCTGGTTCTGATCTTCGGTGTGATTCACTGGCTGGAACCGGCCTTTGATCTTATGAAGCTTCTCACAACGGAATTCATAATGATCTATACGCTTGCGGTCGGAACCATAGCGTCCTGGATCTTCATTTCCTTCTTCCAGTCCGTTGTCATGTCAAATTATTATGGATACTGTCTTAAAGAAAACGGTACGGTTCCGCCGCTCCGGAAGTGCCGGTCGATGTTCAACCGGCGTATCGCACACGCGGTGTTTGCGGTCGTGTGCGCGGTGGTGCTGTATTTCTCCGTTCCTTCCCGCTACCGGCAGTTCAAAGCAATTCTTTCCGGCAATACCGCCGGCGTCATGGTCATGGCGCACCGGGGCTATTCGGCTGCCGCGCCGGAGAATACGATGCCGGCATTTGAAAAGGCATATGAGATCGGCGTCAACTCGATTGAACTGGATGTTCAGATGACAAAGGACGGAGAGATCATCGTCATGCATGATGACAATCTCAGACGCACAACCGGCGTAAACAAAAATGTCTGGGAAGTGACCTATGACGAGATCAAGGATCTGGACAACGGATCGTTCTTCTCCAAAGAATTTGCGGGCACGAAGATTCCCACTCTTGAGGAGGCAATCCGTTTCTGCAAAGGCAGGATGTATATCAATATTGAAATCAAGCGCAACGGGCATGATGAGGGAATCGAGGACCGGGTCGTGGAAATCATCCGGGCCAATGATTTCCAGGCGGAATGCGACATCACTTCGCAGGACTATGACACGCTGAAGAGCATCCGGGAGAAGTATCCGGATATCATGCTTGCCTATACGTCAGTCATCGGCATCGGCGATGTTCAGAACCTTGACGCATGCGACATCCTTTCCATTCAGGAAACATTTGCGACATTTGATACGGTGGAGGCGCTTCACCGGCAGGGAAAACGCGTATTTGTCTGGACGGTCAATGAGCAGGAGACCATGGAACGTCTGATCGGGCTGAATGTGGATGCGATTCTGACAAATGATCCGCAGCTTGCGCTGGATACGATCAAAAATCATCAGGGGTTTGCGGATTTCTATTACCGCCTGAGTCAGGTTCTGATTTACCTGCAGTAAGCATTGTCTGAAAAGATTTTCATACCAGATGGAAAGTTTCGAAAATAATTTCATAAATGAGTTGAAAATAATTTTCTTTCCTTTATAATATCGCTAAAGCAGAGAAGTGGAGGAGTAGGTCCGCAAGCGATTTGAAGCGAACCCGGTATGGTGAGAGCGGGGAAAGGAAATCGGACTGAACGTGCCATGGAGCAGAATCCGCGACGGAAACCGAGCGGATTACGTAGAAGCC
>CAMOOA010000059.1 GCA_946621045.1 uncultured Erysipelotrichaceae bacterium | reverse complement strand
TAATCCCTTGCATTCGCAGTACTTCTTCTGCCACTGTGCTTTTACCCCCTTACATCCAAGGTGACATGCGCAGACATCACTGAAAGCGCTTCCTCTCTTCTGAGGCAATCTCCGCCGTCTGAGCGGTTCCCGTACTGTAACAATAGATTTTTTTCACTTTCTATTTGTTGTATTTATTCTACTTCAAATACAAGGGTGTTTGTGCACCAAATATTCTCTGCATAAAAAAAGAGCGGAATGCATGAAGCATACCCGCTCTTTACGGCAAGTCTATAACTGTTTCCCGTTCAGGAAAAATTATTTAACTTCCTCGAGGTAAGCGTTGAACTCATCCTCGGATGCGAAGTCGAAGTAGGACTTGACATCCTTGGAACCGGACTTGACTTCCTCAGCTGCCTTGGCCATAGCGTCACGGACTTCTGCCGGAACGTTAGCCTGGAAGAACTCGTTGTCAACATATCCAACGGAGTCCTGAGCAAGACCGAGAGTTGTTGTCTTCTTCCAGACATCCTCACCGTTGTCGATGGAGTGTGTCATGGAAACGAGGGAGTTACCGACTTCCTTCAGCATGGATGTGAGGATTACGTCAGCCTTTTCAGGGTTCTCGGAATCCTTGTAAGCCTGATACTGGTCGGAGTCAACACCGATTGCCCATGTGCCGTTCTCTACGCAAGCTTCGAACAGACCGTCACCGGATCCGCCGGCAACCTGATAGAATACGTCAGTCTTGTTGTCACGAGCCTGACCGAGGCAGAGATCCTTCATAGTAGCAGGATCGCTCCAGGAACCAACCTGAGCAGCAATAACCTTAACGTTTGTGCCGTTAGCTTCATTCCAGTCCTTGACGCCGTTTACATAACCTGTAACGAAGTCGAAGATAACCGGGTTCGGCATACCATAGTTAACCGCAACACTTCCGGACTTGGACATCGCGGCAGCCATCATACCAACGAGGTAGGAACCTTCGTTCTGTGCATAGAAGATAACTGCTTCATTGTCGAGCAGATCTTCCGGAGCCTTGTTGTCGTCGAAGATGACGAACTTGACATCCGGATATTCCTCTGCCAGTGCATGGCACTGATCGAAGTATGTGGAGGAAGCGTAGATCAGGTTGTAGCCCTGGTCGATGGTGTCAAGAATCTGGTCTTCATACTTGGAAGCATCGTCACCGATTTCGAATGTCTTGGCATCATAGCCTTCCTTACGAAGCTGTTCCATACCGCGCTCGCCGCTGTCTGCGAAGGACTTGTCGCCGAGGTGCGATACGATGTAGGCAATCTTCAGATCGCTTGCTGCTTCAGCTGCAGGTGCTGCTTCTGCGGTTGCTTCAGCTGCAGGTGCTTCAGTTGCAGGTGCTTCAGCCGGTGCTGCCGGTTCTTCAGCCGGAGCAGAGCTGCTGCCGCATGCTGCCATGGAAAGTCCCAGGAGCGCTGCGACAAGAAATTTGGATAACTTTTTCATTTCTTTCTCTCCTTATGCAAAGATAATAACCGCTAAACTAACAAAATACAATTGATTGGCAGCATTTTTTGTAAACGATTTTTCACAAAAATTTCACATAAATTACGAATATCCGCATAACTATGAAACAGGAAGCGTTTACACTTCCTGTCCCTGTTTTGTAAGATTCCGAAGCCATTTATACCGGTATACACAGACGGTTCCCACAATGGCTTCCAGCGCAATGATGGATTTGACGATGGCTACGGTGACCCAGGGCTCCGCATGAAGCCGGAACGCCGAATACCAGGCCAGCGGAATGCAGATCATCCACATGATGACGATATCCGCATAAAAGCCGACTTTCCCCTGCCCGCCGGCACGAAGTATGGCGACCATCGTGATCATTTCGATCAGGGAGAACGGCCAGATGACCGCAATGACCGTCATGAACTGACGGGCATAACCGACAGACGCAGGTTCCAGCGCATAGAGCCTCAGGAACGGATTTCTTACCAGATATGTCATCACTCCGACCGCCACACCGATGCAGAGAGCCATCGCCATCATGGAATTGGCCTCAGCCTTTGCCCTTTCGGTCTTCCCTGTTCCGAGCGTCATCCCGATGACTACGGCACAGGCATTCAGGTAACCGTGTCCGATGCTGGCAAAGAGATCATACAGAACAGTTGTGACGTTGTATCCCGCAACGGCCTCCTTGCCGAGCTGTCCGGTGATCATTGCGCCGCTGGATGTGCCGAGTGACCAGATGACCTCATGCGCAACGATCGGAAGCGAAACCTTAAACAGCGCTTTCCGCAGTTCCGGATCTGATCTTGTGATATCGCTCAGTTTAAACGGTATATCCGGATTGGAAAGAAACAGACAGCCGCAGACGAGAAGTTCCACAAATCTTGCGGTTACGGTACCGATGGCAACGCCCGTCACACCGAGTTTCGGAAGACCGAACATGCCGTAGATCAGCAGCCAGTCGATCAGAATGTTGATGCTGTAGGAAAGAATATTGGTAAACAGGATGATTCTGACCTGCTCGACCCCTCTTCCAATGCCGAACAGCATCACTGAAAGCCCGCAGGCGGTATACATCATTGAAACTCTGCGCAGATATCCCGCGCCGATCCGGATGATTTCCGGATCCGAGGAATAGATACGCATGAAGAACGCCGGAAACAGCGCAACTGCGGCCGTAACTGTGAGTCCGATGACAAGCGTTACCCGCAGGGCATGCGCGGTCAGAACGGAAATGCTTTCCCTGTCCTTCTTTCCCCAGTACTGCGCAACCAGCACTGCCGCACCGACCGAAAGTCCCGAACAGATCGTGTAATAGATGAAAAATATCTGATTTGCCTGTGCAACCGCCGACATCTGAATCTGATCGATACTTCCGAGCATGATCGAGTTTACCGTATCAACCGAGATGCGCAGAAGCTGCTGCAGAACCAGCGGCAGCATCAGCCGGAAGATGTGGGAATAAAATGATTTATCCTTTACAAACATCAGTGTTTCTCACTCTGTCCGCATGTCAGGATCGTATCAACAAGCCAGTTCCGGAACATCGGCACATCGATTTCCATCGCACATGCCATGTTTGGCTCCTTACCGAGCCGTCTGCGGAAATCCGCCGCTGTATGACCCCGGGTATACGTACCCGTGGTTTCCACATCAACGTAATAATCGACATATTTCATGCATTCCGGACAGAGTGCGGAAGCGACAGCGAGCGCATCATGCATGATGACATCTTCGCCGCCCCTGCGGAAGCGTTCAAACATGAAATCCAGAAGATCTGCCGCAAACCCCGCTGCTCTGCTCTGGCTTGTGCGCAGCCGGTCAATATCTTCCTTCTTCATGATTGCCTTCAGCGTCACATCCAGTCCGACCATGGTCATCGGAATGCCGCTGTCAAATACGATATGAGCTGCCTCCGGGTCCGCCCAGATATTGAACTCTGCGGTTGTCGTGACATTGCCGCCCCAGACAGCGCCGCCCATAAAATAGATATGTTTGATCAGATCACTGAATTCCGGATACTGGATCACCGCAAGCGCCACATTTGTCATCGGTCCTGTCACGAACAGTTCCAGTTCTCCTTCGCATTCCACTGCCTTGTCAAACAGAAATCTGGATGCGATCCGCGGATCAAACTCCATCCTCTGCGCATGCGGAAGCACAACGGATCCAAGGCCGGTGGAACCGTGGGTCATATCAAGGGAATTGTGATAGCCCGAAAACAGCGGCATGGATGCGCCGCGGGTTACCGGCACATCAAATCCGAGGTATTCGCATAGATCCAGATTATTTGCGGACACGTGGTTTTCCGTCACGTTTCCGTTTACGGATGTGATGCCGAGAATTTCAATATCCGGCGTTCCGAAGGCCGCAAGAATCGCAATTGCATCATCGGTTCCCGTATCACAGTCAAATACAAACTTTCTCATTTGCGCACCGCCTCTCCATTGTATCCGGCAAGCCGGATCCGATCGCACAGCCACTCCCGGAACATGTCCACATCCACTTCCACAGCCACGCGTACATTCGGCTCCTTTCCGGAACGGCGGAAGACATCGATTGCGGTATGGCCGCGGGTGTACGTTCCTGTGCATTCGGTATCGCCGAAATAATCCTCATATTTCATACATTCCGGAAACATTGCGGACGCAAGCGCAAGCGGATCATGCATATTTGCCCGGAAGACCTTACTCTTTCCGGTATTGCGGTTCATCATGTAAACAAGCAGATCTGCCACAAGATCGCCTTCCCTTGTGCCGTAAGAGCGCAGCAGCATCTCTTCTTCGGTACGCATCTCCGTCAGATTTGACACATTCAGTCCGACCATCGTCATCGGAATACCGCTCTGAAGAACAACGTGCAGCGCTTCCGGATCCACCCAGATGTTGTATTCCGCGGTGGTATTGACGTTTCCGCCGACCGTGGAACCGCCCATGAAATAAAGATGTTTTATGTATTTCGGAAGATCCGGATGCTCGCAGAGACAGATTGCGATATTTGTAATCGGTCCGGTCACGAGCAGCTCCAGCTCACCGCTGCGTTTTACAGCTTCTTCGTAAATAAACTGCGCCGCAATCCGCGGATCAAAATCAGAGTGTTCCGCCTCCGGAAGCTCCGTCGATCCAAGTCCTGTCTTGCCGTGGATATTCGCCGAGGCGCCGGTCGTCTTACTGCCCAGCAGCGGAAGAATTGCTCCGTGGCATACCGGAATCGAATACCCGAGATATTCCATCAGATTGAGATTGTTTCTGGACGTATAGGATTCCGGCACATTGCCGTTGACGGAGGTGATTCCGACAATCTCCATCTCTTCGCATCCAAGCGCCGCAACAAGCGCGATGGTATCGTCGGTTCCGGTGTCACAGTCGATAATAAATGGTCGTTTTTGCATACTACTTGCCGGATATCCCGGCCCTCCATACCTGCAGGAACCTGCAGTTCCCTTTTGAATGTTCCTATTCTAACATATGCAAACATGCATATTGAACGTGAGCGCTTGCTGATGCATTCCACCCGTCCCATACGGTACAATAGGACCGTACACAAAGAAACCGGAGTATCCTGATATGCACAATACCGCACGCATCGAACTGCACCTCCATCTTGACGGCTCGTTCAATATCCGCTGGGCATATGAAAAATCTCTGAAGCGCGGCGTGATTCCGCCGGAATCCAGTTTTACGGATTATTACAACCGGCTCTTTGAAAACAATGCAAAGCCGCATGCCCAGAGCATTACGAAATTTGATCTAACCTGCAATATCCTGCAGCTATATGAAGACCTTGAAGAAGCCACCTGGGATCTGGTAAGGCGGCTGGCAGATATGGGACTCTGGTATGCGGAAATCCGCTTTGCCTCCCAGCAGCACATGAAACAGGGCCTGACCCAGAAGGAAGCCCTGCAGGCGGTTATTGACGGGGCAGCCCGCGGAATGCGTGACTTTCCGGATATCCGCATCGGGATCATCAACTGCATGATGCACAAAGGCGAAAACGCCGCCGCAAACTGGGAAGAAAACCTGGAGACGATCCGTGTCACAAAGGAACTTCTCGGCAAAGGTGCGGTCGGCATCGATCTGGCCGGATTTGAAAACAACGGCGATTTCAAAGATTACGGTTCCCTGATCCAAACCGCAAAGGATGCCGGTATTCCGGTCACCTGCCATGCCGGAGAAATGGGAATCGGCGAACATGTACTGGACGCTTTGAGCTGGGGCGTCGACCGGATCGGTCACGGTGTAAACTGTCTTCAGAAGGAAGAGTATCTGAAGGCGGTGCTTGATTCGCATATTCCGCTTGAAGTCTGCGTCTCTTCCAATGTGAAGCGGACAATGAACTATGCCGAACATGCAGTACTCACCCTGCTGGAACGCGGCGCAAATGTTACGCTCAGCTCGGACAATATGATGTTTGCCCGCACCAATATCGCTAATGAGCACTATCAGCTCAGGATGCTGGGAGTCAGCGATGATACCCTCGCGCAGTGCACCGCAAATGCAATTGAAGCAGCCTTCTGCGATGAAGAAACAAAACAGACGCTTCGCGACAGACTGAAGCGGGAACTGGAATCATAACGAATGAAAGAAGGACCCTATGACAAAATACAACTTTCCTAAAATCGATCTCCACAATCATCTGGACGGCAGTTTCCGTCCGGAAACCATGTATGAACTTGCTGCGAAATACGGCATCAAAACCGATGTCCCGACGGTCGAAGAATACCGCGCACTCACAAGACACCGCGCCACCTGCGGATCGGTAAATGAATATCTCAAGATGTTTGATCTCCCCTGTTCTGTCATGCAGACAGGTGAAGCACTGGAGCGCATCACATTCGAACTTGGTGAAGACCTCTATCATCAGGGTGTTGCCTATGCGGAGATCCGCTTCGCTCCCCAGCAGCATGTTTCCGGAGAACTTACTCAGGCAACCGCAATCGAAGCGGTCATCGCCGGCGCAAAACGGGCCATGGATACGTACCCGATCAAGCTCGGCATCCTCGCCTGCATGATGGTATACGGCAGTGAACTGATCAACTACGAGGCGAATATGGATACGGTCCTGACCGCAAGGAACTATCTTGGCAACGGCCTTGTCGGCATCGATCTTGCCGGCGCAGAAGGTCTTGTGCCGCTGGAGAACTTCGCACCGTTCTTTGACGCAGCCCGGAAGCTCAATATTCCGTTCACCTGTCATGCCGGAGACTCGCCGGGACCGGATACGGTGGAAACCGCTGTCTATACCTTCGGCGCGAAGCGGATCGGGCACGGTCATCATGTTTACTTTGATCCGGGCCTGGTGCGCCGCATTGCCCAGACAGATGTGCTGTTTGAAATCTGCCCGACATCCAACATCCAGTGTCAGACAGAACCCACCTATGAAAAACACCCCGCAAAAAACATGATGGAAATGGGACTCAAGGTATCGATCAACACGGATAACCAGTTCCTGGCCGACGTTACCCTGGACATGGAATATGATCACTGCCTGAATGAGATGGGATTTAGCGAACGTGATCTGATTCAGATGAATCTGAATGCGATCAACGCCGCCTTCTGCGATGAAACAGTAAAAGCCCCGATCCGTGCAGAACTCGAGGCATTGCTGAAATAAATCGGTATAAAGAACCTATAGTAAAACTTAAAGGGAGCCTTTCACGGGCTCCCTGTTTTCATATCGCTGTATTCGGTACTTTTTCAACCTGCAGTTTAATTGTGTTTTCGATCCGGACCAGTTCAACCCCTGCCGCTTCCAGCATTGCTTTGGATGCCTTTGTGCCGTCGGTATCGGCGTATTTGTCAGATTCATAAACGATCCGTTTGATGCCGGACTGAATGATAGCCTTGGCGCATTCATTGCAGGGAAACAGGGATACGTAAATCGTGCATCCGCTTACCGACCGCGGACTGTTCAGAATCGCATTCAGTTCCGCATGAACGACATAGAAATACTTTGTCCGGAGTGCTTCCCCTTCGCGTTCCCAGGGAAACACATCATCCGAGCATCCTTTCGGAAAGCCGTTGTATCCGACGGATACGACGCGATGATTCTCATCGACGATTGCAGCGCCTACCTGTGTATTCGGATCCTTGGAGCGCAGCGCAGAGAGATGGGCAAGTCCCATGAAGTACTCATCCCATGTAAGCGTGTCATTACGTTTTGGCATAAGCCGGCCTCCTAGCGGAACACCTGTTCCAGATAATCACTA
>CAMOOA010000058.1 GCA_946621045.1 uncultured Erysipelotrichaceae bacterium | reverse complement strand
TTGCTGGACTTGAAGGACAGGCAGATATCATGGAAGTCCAGTTCTTCAAGAATATTCACATGCCTGCGGGCGCTTTCGATCATTGCCTCGGCGCAGGGCTTTCCGTATTTTTCAAGCAGGCTTTTCTCCAGAGATCCGGTGTTGATTCCAATCCGGATCGGAACATTCCGTTCCTTACAGCGGGATACGACCGCTTCGGTATGGGAACGGTCCCCGATATTGCCGGGATTGATGCGGATTGCGTCAACACCCTGGTCAAGACAGTTCAGGGCGAGCAGGTAGTTGAAGTGGATATCCGCAACGATCGGTATACTGACCCGCTTCTTCAGAGCAGCGATGGAATGGCTGTCTTCTTCATCGAGAACGGCGACTCTTACAATTTCACATCCGTGCTCTGCCAGCTCATTGATCTGGGCAGCGCTTGCGTCGGTATCTTTTACAGGCACATTCGTCATCGACTGCAGGATGCAGCGGTTCTGTCCGCCGATCTGCACGCCGCCGACATGAATCGGCCGTGTTTCTGTACGTTTTATCATTTTTGTAATCTCCTCTTACACAATTATTGCACAAACCGAAATAAACCGTATGCCGACGGGGAAAAAAGGTGGCTCAAATGACGGTTTTGCTTATAATGGAGCAGTAAAGAAACGGAGAAAGCAGCGTATGGATTACAGCAAACTTGCACTGGAACTTCACGAAACACATCAGGGAAAGATTGAAGTCGTTTCCAAAGTCAGCGTTAAAACAACAGACGATCTGAGTACCGCATATACACCGGGTGTTGCGGAACCCTGCCGGAAAATTGCGGCAAACCCGGATGATGTTTACCGCTATACCTCAAAGGGAAACATGGTTGCGGTTGTGACCGACGGAACCGCCGTGCTCGGGCTCGGAGATATCGGTCCTGCGGCAGGACTTCCTGTCATGGAAGGCAAGGCTGTTCTCTTCAAACAGTTCGGCAATGTCGATGCATTTCCAATCTGCCTTGATACGAAGGATACAGATGAGATCGTGGAGACGGTAGTGCGTATTGCGCCGTCTTTCGGCGGAATCAACCTCGAGGATATTGCGGCTCCGCGCTGCTTTGAGATCGAGCAGAAGCTGAAGGAACGTCTTGATATCCCCGTATTCCATGATGATCAGCACGGTACGGCAATCGTTCTGCTTGCGGCGCTGATCAACGCGCTCAAGATCGTTAAGAAACAGGAAGCCGATGTGATGGTGGTGCTTTCCGGGGCCGGTTCAGCGGGAACCGCTATTGCAAAGCTGCTTCTTGATTACGGATTCAGAACAATTATCTGCTGCGACAGGAAGGGAATCATCAACCGTGAGAACGCCTCCAACTCCGCAAAGGCGGAACTTGCGTCCATCACAAACCCTGAAAACCTCTCCGGCACGCTTGCGGATGCGATGAAGGGCGCGGATGTGTTTATCGGTGTATCCGGTCCCGGTCTTGTCACAAAGGAAATGGTGGCTTCGATGAACAGTGATGCGATCGTCTTTGCGATGGCAAATCCGGTTCCGGAAATCATGCCGGATGAATGCAGGGAAGCAGGCGCGCGCATTATCGGAACAGGACGTTCTGATTTTGCAAATCAGATCAACAATGTTCTTGTCTTTCCGGGACTGTTCCGCGGTGCCCTTGATGTTCGCGCAAGGGAGATCAATGAGACGATGAAGCTTGCGGCCGCAAGGGCGCTTGCCGATCTTGTAAAACCGGAAGAGCTGTGCGAGACCTGCGTCATTCCCAGCGTATTCCACCCGGATGCTGCGAAGACCGTTGCGGCGGCTGTCGCCGAGGCTGCCCGCAATACGGGTGCTGCCCGCAGATAACAGACGGTTCAAAGGGAAGAAAACATAGAAATTTCTTCCATTCATACAATGTTTATGCTATTATACGTTTTGCGTTAATCAGGAGGAAACACGATGCCCAGAGAGAATATCACATTCAAGTGCAGTGTATGTGGCGAAGAAAACTACATCGGTACTCGTAATAAGCGGAAGCATACCGAGAAGATGGAAATTAAAAAGTACTGCCCGCGCTGCAACAAGAAGACTGTTCACAAGGAGAAAAAGTAATCTTCGGATTACTTTTTTGTTTTTTATGAAAATTGAAACACTGCCGATCGGCCTTTACGGAGAAAACTCCTATATCCTGCATGACAACGATCATGTACTTTTTATCGATCCCGGACGCTTTGCCCAGGAGCTGAGCCGTCATGTTTCTGACAGAGAGACCGTTGACGCAATTCTTCTGACGCACGGCCATGAAGATCACACCCAGGCGGTGGACGATCTTTATGAACAGTATCACTGTCCGGTCTATCTGCATGAAGGCGACTTTGAAATGGTCGATCCGAAAATGGGGAAAACCAGTTTTGCAGTTCCGCTGTACTGCCCGCTTCAGCCGCTTGCGGAAGGTGAGGTGACGATCGGCGCATTTCCGCTCACCGTCTACCATACGCCCGGCCACTCCAGAGGATCCGTGCTGATCCGTTATCGGAACCGTCTGTTCACCGGGGATACGCTGTTTGCGGGAAGTATCGGCAGGACCGATCTGTTCGGCGGCAATGATGATGAAATGCGGGAATCGCTGATCCGGATAAAGGAACTTCCGAATGATCTGTGGGTTTATCCTGGGCACGGAGATGCGACCACCATCGGTCAGGAAAAGAAGATGAATCCGTATCTCTACTATCTGAAAACCGATTTCTGATTTTATGAAATATATAAAAGGTTCTGTGCGATGAACAACGAAGCGGAGGGAGGCACACAGAACCTTTTTTCATGCGGCTGTTTCCAATCTCAGAACGTCATAATCATAGACATGCGTCTCATCTTCAAGGGAAATCTGAAGAATTTCCGGAAACGGAGCCGTGACAGCTGCGTCAATCCGGCGGTCGTGACACGTAATCTGAAAGGATACGCCGCTGTTTTCATAGGAGCCGTCCTCAAGACGGCGGTTTCGAAGTTCACATTTGACAGTCTGCAGGACCGCTGCTTCCTGAGCCGCCAGCGCATCGGCGCGGCGGATATTCATTGCGGTTCTGGTGCGCTCCTGAATGACGGTCAGAAGGGTGACGATCAATGCGGTGCATAACAGAAACAGAACCAGAAAATACAGACAGACAAAGCCGCGTTCAGATGTGGCCGAGACAGCGCCTGACCGGTTCTTCTTCGGGATGGGCATAACGGAGATAGATCACACCTCCTTCCGCCGAAAAGGATGCTTCACAAAGCGAGGTAAGGAAAATCTGTGTTCCCGGACTGGTAAGAACGAGATTTCCGTTCACGAGATGAAGGCGCTGCATGGTGCCGTGGTGGCGGAGCTGCAGTTCCCCGGAGCTGACTTCAATGTCATCGCTGACTGCGATCACATGGCGCAGCTGGGCAACTGCGGTTTCATCCATGGCCTGAAAGGAAGGGGATACCGCCCGCAGAAGGATCGCAAGAACTGCCGTTCCGACAGGTATGAGAAACGCGCAGACAGCCAGCGAAATCAGAAGCTGTTCGATGATGTATCCGCCGGTTCTTCGGACGGTGGTTCTTCTTCGCATATGCATTCTCCGATCCCGGTTATTACCGTTTCATACTGTTCTTCTGTCATGGCATAGGATTCCGTTATTCTGCGGTCGGCTTCATGTGCTGAGCGAAGCACGCTGTGTGCCAGGAGGACGAGCACCGATATGACCGCGGCTGCGATCAGTGCATCGCTCAGCACGAAGCCCCTGTTATCGGAAGACAAGCGAGCCGGTCCCGAGTTCAATTACGATCTCTCTTGTCCGGCTGCCGCAGGGGAATGACAATGTTCTTGCCTGATTTACCATGCCGTTTTCTCCGAAGCGGATCAGCGGATAGTCCATTCCGCTCTCATCGTCGTATACCCGCGTTTCGCCTGTCAGAAGCGCCTCGCTTTTCAGCCGTGTATAGCGTTCCGGAAAGGTGTAGTATGCCTCCTTTGTAAAACGGGATACCCGAAGGGTAAGAAGCGTCATAAGGGACAGAATGACAATGCCGATCAGCAGTTCCGCAAGCGCAAAGCCGTCATCCCGCGACAGCCTGCCCGTTTGAGATGCTGATACGCTGTCCGTCATCGCATTTTGTCTGTTCTTCATTCAGGAGCCCCGCATTGATCAGATCTGCCGTACTGCCCGGGTTCTCGTCATATTCGAGACGATACTGCAGGATTGCGGCATCAACCGTTTTCGTAAGTGCCTTGCAGCCTTTTTTACTGACAATGCCGAGCGTTTTTTGAATGTTCGGTACTGTCAGAAGAAACAGCACGGCAATAATTGTTACTACAATGACCATTTCAAGCAGTGTAAAACCTTTCTTTGATTTCAGTTTCATAGTCAAATCTCCTTTTCAGATGCTGCCGAGCAGTTTCATCGGCAGCAGCATGATCTGATAGATCAGTATGATGATGACCCCGATCGCCGCATAGGACAGTATCTGAACCGCTCGTGTGATTCTTTTGCACTGCCGCCGGCTGCGTTCCTTTGACATCTGCAGATATCCTTCCAGCATGGATTCCATCTCGGAGGAGTAGAATGCGATCTTCATAAAGCGGATGAGCGTCGGGTCGAGCCAGGGCATATCCAGCGCTTTGCTGAAAGGTTCTCCGAAACGAAGACATCGCTCAAGAACACCGGCAAGAAACCGGATGACCGGCCTGTGCGGCACTGCCTGCAGGATCTGCAGGCTTTCCTTTGTCGGTACGCGCATCCGGATGCACTGAAGAAAATACCGGATGAAATCTGCGGACTCATACTGAACATAGATTGAAGAAGGCAGGTGCTTTGCGAAGAAGACATACACACCGATCCGGTGGGTTTCTCTGGTGCACCAGATGAGGAGCGCTCCGCCGCCGATGAGAATTACAGCAGTTATGATGCCGATCACCCGGATGGTGATCCGCAGAACCGTGTAATCCGCATGCGCGGTATGAAAATTTTCCATCAGTGAAAGAAGCGGCGGAAAGCAGAACTCATTGAAGAGGGTAATGCCCGCAATCGTACACAGCAGCATCATGCACGGATAGAAAAGTCCCTGCACATATTCCTTTCTCTGCGCTTCTTCTCCCGCAACGATTTCAATACACAGCTGCAGCGCTTCACTGAACGGCAGACAGCTGAGAAAACCGGACAGATACGAGCGGTATACCCGCGGACAGACGGAAGGGAAAAAACGGTCGGGAAGCTCTCCCTGTTCAAGCCGGGATATGATATGGCGAAAGGCATCCCGGTTGCCCGGTGTTTCCAGAAGGGCCAGGGTTTCCTGCAGGGTAAATCCGTTGTGCATCAGCTTTGCGATTCCTTCGCAGTCCAGCCGTTCAAGACAGATCCTGCTGTGCCTGAGCTGGGTCCACAATTCCGCTGCGGACAGCTTCTTCCAGCCTGACAGAAAGCGGGATGAATGCGGGGCTTGTGATGTGGTTCCGGAAATAATACGTCACCTCCTTTCGGTCCATGATTTCATAGACGCCGATCTTTCTGCCGTCGGCGGTGTCATAGAGACGCTGATTCGATACGCCGGCAAGCGTATCCGCAAGCTGAAATTCATTTACCCCGAGATCGAGCATCCGGTTGATCGCGCTTACGCAGGAACCGGAATGAATTGAGGTAAGGACAAGATGTCCGGTCAGCGCGCAGCGGACCGCCATCTCGGCTGCCGTCGAATCGCGGATTTCACCGATCATGACAATGTCCGGATCATGCCGCATCAGCTGGCGGATACCGTCCGCATAGGAAAGATGCTGTTTGTCGTTTACCGCGAGCTGTACATATTTCCCGCTGAGCACTTCGATCGGGTCTTCCAGAGTAAAGATCTTTTTCCCGCGCACTTCATTGAGAATCGTGTAAAGCGTCGTCGTCTTTCCGCTTCCTGTCGGACCGGAGAAAACATACAGACCGTTCCGGTGCATGCAGATGCCGGACATCCATTCCGCCTGCGAAGGGTCGGCGCTAAGAAGCGCAGTCGTAAGATCATCATGGTTGTTCAGAATCCGCAGTACGCCGCTTGTCACACGGTAGCTGGAGACGACCGCAAACCGGAGAGCCAGTGTTTTTCCGTCGATGGTTTCCTCAAAACGTCCGGTCTGCGGTTCAAGCGCTGCGGAAAGATCCAGGTTTGCCCGATACATCAGATAGTGAAAGAAATGTTCATCGTCCGGCCTGGTGCGCACTTTCCTGATCTTTCCTGCCACACGCATTTCGATTGTGCAGCCCTCATCACTGAGATTCAGATGGATATCGGTGACACGGTGCCGGAGGGCAAGCGACAGGATATGCAAAAGACGAGCTCTCATTCTGCCTCCTTCACCATTCTTTATTTCGCCGCAATCCGTAAATTCCACGCAGAAAAGTGAAATTTTTTTATTTTTCTGCCGGGAAAGATCATGGATGTATTGTTGACAAGAAGGGTGTTCTTAATAAAATTATTGTGGTAGGAGTGAGAATAGTATGATTATTGTTAATGATTTAAAACCCGGCACAACGTTTGAAAATGACGGGAATATCTACTCTGTCCTTGATATTGATCACAATAAGACCGCTATGCGTCAGATGATTGTCAAGGTCAAGGTCAAGAATCTGCGTACCGGTGTTATCAATGAAATTTCCTTCACCGGCGGTGACAAGGTCGAACAGGCCCACATCGACAAGAAGGAGATGCAGTACCTCTATGACGACGGAGACAACTTCGTATTCATGGATAACGAAACCTATGAACAGATTGAGATTCCGAAGTCCCGTCTGGAATGGGAAAAGCAGTTCATGAAGGAAAATGACAATGTCACCATTTCCATGTATGAAGGCAAGGAAATCCTCGGTGTTATTCTTCCGGATAAGGTAGAGCTTCAGATCGTGGAATGCGAGCCTGCGGTTAAGGGTGATACTGCAACATCTGCGACAAAGAATGCAAAAGTGGAAACCGGACTTGAGATCCGTGTTCCGCTCTTCATCCAGAACGGTGAGATGGTTGTGATCTCCACCGCTGACGGCAAGTATTCCGGCAGAGCGTAATTCATTAGAAGATACCTGTTTTGACAGGTATTTTTTAATGGAAAGAGGAGTTTTATTATTAAATAAGTGATTTATTAAGTTATAATATTCCTTGTTATGCATCTGCATGGCATTGTTATTTCATATGTCCAAAAAGAAGAAAAACAGACAGACTGATACAAACCGCGTTCAGAGCTCATCGGGAAATGATAAGTCAAAACGCGTATTGAAATTAAACGGTCATCTGCTGCTGGCAAGAAACGAGGCTGCAGCAGCGATTTTACGTGCGGCAATGAAACAGATCGAGAAAAACTCGGTACCGCAGGTAAAACGCTGTCAAACGTCCATGGAAGCGTTCCGACAGTTTCTTTCGTTCAGCGGAATGTTCTGGAAGGGACTGTTTCAGAATCTGAAAGATCGTTCGAAGGATAATACAAAAGGTATGTCTCCGCAGCAGGCGTCGGAACGGCTTTCGTCGGTTCTGAAAGACTGCGGTGCTTCCTTTCTGCAATGGATCGGATTACTGCTTGCGGAACTCTGGACACTTCTGATTCTTCTGCTTGAAACAATCGGACGTGCCATCTGGAAGTTCCTCTGCTTCTGTGCATTCCAGATTCGCCGTTTCTTCGCATTCCTGAAAAAACGGATGTACTGGGGTAAACTCCGTCGTTCCATCAAATATCGTGCGTGGAAGGAAGACAGCCAGAAACGCAGTATGGAGC
>CAMOOA010000057.1 GCA_946621045.1 uncultured Erysipelotrichaceae bacterium | reverse complement strand
GTGCGATCGCCAACCGTCCGAAGGTTCTGATCGCGGACGAGCCGACCGGAAACCTCGACCCGTCCATGTCGGATGAAATCATGGCGCTGCTTGACAAGATCAACCGCGAATACGGCACAACGATCCTGATGGTCACGCATGATCTGACGATTGTAAACAAGCACCGCAAACGCACCATTGTGCTTGAACACGGCCATATCGTTGCCGACCTGAAGGAAGGAGGTTATGTCCAGCATGATCAGTAGAATCTGGAGACCGATCAAGGAAGGATTTCTCGGCGTCTTCCGGCACAGCTCCATGTCGTTTCAGGCCGGTTCCGCCGTTTCGATTACGCTGATTATCATCAGCCTGTTTCTGATCTTTACCATGAATGTCAGCCGCTTTACGCAGGGAATCGAACAGTCGGTTCAGATTTCCGCAACCGTCGGCTATGATTATGAATCTGCGGAACAGGAAGACCGCATCAGCCTTGCCATTCAGGCAATTCCCGGCGTTGATACCGTTACCTTTTCCAGCAAGGCAGAGGAATTCCAGTATTACCTCAACTCCTTTACAGATGAGCGCACAAAGGAAGCGTTCCGTCCGTTTGAGGAAGACAACCCCATGCATGACGCATTCTATGTGACGGTCCGTGACGGCAATGCCCTGCAGACCGTTGCGGAATCGATCAAGGGGATTGAAGGCATTGAGTCCGTCAACTTCGGCGGCGCATCTGCGATCCAGCTGGTGTATATGCTGCAGTCGATCCGCAACGGCGGCGGACTGCTTGCCCTTGCGCTTTCCGTTCTTGCCATCTTCCTGATCGCCAATACGATCAAGCTTACGATCATGGCCCGGGCGGATGAGATTGCCATCATGCGGAATGTCGGCGCACGCAACGGATTCATCCGTTCCCCGTTTGTGGTGGAAGGCGTGATCATCGGCGCACTCGGCGCCATTCCGCCGATCATCCTGACCTATTACATGTACAACTCGGTCTACAAGTTTACCGGCGGCTATCTGATTTCCCGGATGTTCAGCCTGATCCCGCCCGAGAAGTTTCTTCCGACGGCGTGCTGGACCCTGTTTGGAATCGGCGTGGTGGTCGGTCTGCTCGGATCGTTCTTCTCCGTCAGTAAGTATCTGAGGTGGAAGCGCTGATGAAGAAGCAGATCCGAAAACTGCTCATCGCTGCGCTGCTGTCCGGATGCGTGCTGTCGCCGGTTCATGCCGAGGGGGAACAGAAGGAAGGCGGCGAGACCGCTTCCGAACCCGCGGATACCAAAGAAGGCGGAGAAAGCACTGCGGAAACCGCAGGAACCGAGGCAACGGAAGGAACCGGAACAACGGCATCGTCCGGCTCGGAAGACTATTCCGACAATGAGTACTGGACCAATCTCTGTACCGGTACGGCGGAACTGACACAGACTCAGAAGAGCCAGTGCATGGCCTATATTCAGACCAAGTCAAATTCGACAGCCAGCCTGAATGAGAAGATCAAGGAGATCGAAAGCCAGCGCGAAGCGATCGCGGCGGATATTCTTTACTATGCCGCAAAGGTTTCGGAATATCAGGCGCAGGCAGCTTCGCTGAATTCGGAGATTGCGGATATCAACGGGCAGATCGCGGTCAGTGAAAAGAAGATCGCGGATCTCACCGTGCGGATCGAGGAAAACCAGGCGCAGATCGATGCGGCCCAGGCCAAAATCAAAAAGCGCATGGTCATACAGCAGCGTACCATGCGTCTGAATCAGTATCTCGACATTCTCATGGGCGCAAGCACCTTCGAGAACTTTATCCGCATTGCCAACGGTCTCTCTGACATCACCGCCTATGACACCAAAGTCATGGAAGATCTTGCCGTGCTGATCGAGCAGCTCAACAAGGACAAGGCGGAAGTGGAAGCGGAGAAGGAACTCCTGCAGAAGCGGAAGGAAGAAGTTGTCGAAAAGCAGAACGAATACCTGTCGCTGATGTATCAGGCTCAGGTCATTGAGCAGGAATACCAGCAGCGCAGTGCCGACCTCGAAGCGGAAGGCAACCGTTATGCGGCGGAAATCGAAGAGATCCAGAAACTCATGGAGGGCATTTCCGAAAAGCTCAATGAAGTCGTGGCGACTGCCGGATGGACCTATCCGGTACCGTCGGTTCATATCAATCCGTATGCCGGAACCTGGCACTACGCCAGCGGCGGTGTGCATCTTGGCGGAGACTTCTCCGGTCCGGCCGGCTCCAAAGTTGTTGCGGTCGGCAACGGCGTCATCCTGCATTCCGCAGACGGATGCGGCTCCGGCGGACTTGGCAACGGATGCGGCGCCAACATCGGCGGCTCATGGGGCGGCGGAAACCAGGCCTACCTGCTCACAAAGATCAACGGCGGTCTGTATGCGGTCAAGTATTTACATATGCTGCAGGGATCGGTTGTGGCCAAGGGAACCATTATCATGGCCGGCCAGCAGATCGGTCTTGTCGGCTCCACCGGAAACAGCTCCGGGCCGCACTGCCATATCGAAGTGTTCTATCTCGGCCCTGCGGAAAACTTTACGAATTATGCGAAAACCTGGGACGGCGATCTTGCCTTCGGCTGCGGCTGGGGAAGCGCCGGCCTGTCCCGGCTCTGTGAAAACGGCGCAGGCGCACCGTGCCGCGTGAAGCCGGAATCCCTGTTCGGAGGATAAGAATCTAGTTCATGACACAGAAAACTCCAGAAGAAAATGACGGACTGGAAGAAAACCGCCGGATACCGGCGGAGGAATTCCGGTATGAAGATGAACTGAGCGAGGAGAATCAGTACCTGCGGCGTACTTCGCGCCGGCTTCGCATCCTGCTTGCGGCTTTCAGCGTGCTTGCGCTTCTGCTTGGCTGGCTGCTGGGAAGCTTCCGTCCGATTCCGTTTTTCAATCAGTTCCGGCAGGGAGTAACTGCCGTTACCCAGGCAAAATCCGGTGAGAAGATCACCAACATCATGAACGTCATGCGGCGTTACTGGTACTTCTCGGGCTCCATTGACGATCTCGAAACCCGTCTGGTCGACCAGGCGCTGGTCGGTATGACGACCAACGAGGAAGACCCGCACACCGCATACATGTCGGCGGAAGAAATCCTGGAATTCACCCAGAGCATCAACCGCGACTTTGTCGGCATCGGCGTGCAGTTCACCAACCTTGAAAGCGGACTTCAGCTGATCACCCGCGTCTTCCGGGATTCTCCGGCAGAGAAGGCGGGCGTGCAGGCCGGCGACATCATTCATTCGGTGGACGGTGTCATCACCGAAAACATGACCACGGATGAGATCAAGGAACTCGTGCAGGGAGAAGAGGGAAGCGTAGTGACCATGGTCTTCCAGCGGGAAGGCGAACTCATCACTCTCGACATCACCCGCGGAAAGGTCGGACATACCGTTGACGGCACCGTTGCGGAAGACGGCATCGGTCTTATAACGATCGAACAGTTCGGCGAAACCACCAAGGTGGAAGTACAGGGATTCCTGGATGAATTTGCGGAGAAGGGCGCCACAAAGCTGATCATCGATCTGCGTGATGACGGCGGCGGATATCTTGAAGCGCTGCGCGGCGTCATCAGTCTCCTTCTGCCGGAAAACAAGGTGTTCATCCGGCGGGAATATACCAACGGCTCGAAAGAAGTAAACAAGACGGACGGCGGACAGTATACGCAGTTCTCGCCGATCGTTCTTCTGGTCAATGAGAATACCGCAAGCGCAGCTGAGGCATTTACGCTTGCCCTGAAGGAAAACCGCGATGATGTGACCGTCATCGGCACAACCACCTACGGAAAGGGAAGCGTGCAGGTCACACAGTATTTCGATGACGGAAGCGCGCTCAAATACACCGACAGTATCTGGAAGAGCCCGGACGGTGTCTGGATCAACGGAACCGGCATTGAGCCGGATGAAACCGTGAAGCTCCACGAAGTGCTCAATACGACCTATGCAACGCTGGAGGACGGCGAAAAGTATGCACCGGATTCCGTCAGCCCGATCGTAAAGGAGATCCAGCTCTGCCTTGATTTCCTCGGCTATGCGCCGGACCGTACGGACGGATATTATTCTCCGGAAACAGAGAAGCAGCTGCTTGCGTTTGAGAAGGAAAACGGACTGGAAGAAAACACCGTGATCGACAAGGATCTTTACGGAACCATGATTGCGGCAGTCATTCATGAATGGACCGTCAACGACAAGGCGGACAAACAGTACCAGCGTGCGCTGGAAATCCTGCGGGAGGCAAAGCCTGTACAGGAAGCCGCTCCGCAGAATGAACAGGGAAGTCCGACCTCGGCAATATCTGCGGATGCGCTGATGTATGAGCCGGTCGAAACCTCTTTTGACAGGGAGGAACGCTATGGAACGATTTGAACTGGTTTCCCCGTTTAAGCCGACCGGCGATCAGCCCCAGGCTATCGATGCCCTGGTGAAGGGCCTCGAAGAAGGCAAAAAGGAACAGGTTCTCGAAGGTGCGACCGGTACCGGAAAGACGTTTACGATGGCGAACATCATCGAGCGCGTCAACCGGCCGACGCTTGTCTTTTCCCACAACAAAACACTGGCAGGACAGCTCTACAGTGAATTCAAGGAACTCTTTCCCCATAACCGGGTGGAGTTCTTCGTCTCCAACTTTGATTACTACCAGCCGGAGGCGTACATGCCGAAAAACGACATGTACATCGAGAAGACCGCCGCGATCAACGAGGAGTTGGACATGTTTCGGGAATCGACGCTCAACTCCCTGCTGGAGCGCAGGGATACGATCGTCGTCGCATCGGTCGCATGCATTTATGCGGCCAGCGATCCGGCCCAGTACAAGGACATGTTCTTTACGATCCGGGTCGGCGAAAGCTATGACCGCAATGAACTTCTCAGGAAATTCATCGACCTGCAGTACCGCCGCAACGACACCGATCAGACCCGCGGCACGGTGCGTGTCAGAGGCGATGTCATCGATGTGACGCCGAGCTATACCGATCAGTACAACATCCGCATTGAGATGTTCGGCGATGAGATCGAACGGATCACGGAAATCGATCCGGTGACCGCGCATATGCAGAACGCCTATCAGTTCTACAACATCTTCCCGGCCAGCGGCTATGCCCGCAGCCGTGAACAGATGTTCCGGGCATGCGCGGATATCGAAACGGAGCTGGAGGAGCGCCTGCAGTATTTCCGCGACAATAACAAGCCGCTTGAGGCGGAGCGCCTCGAACAGCGGACCCGCTTTGACATTGAAGCGCTGCGGGAGAACGGCTACTGCTCGGGCATTGAAAACTACTCGATGCATATTGACGGACGGAAACCCGGCCAGCGGCCGTGGAATCTGTTCGATTACTTTCCGAGGGACATGCTGCTGATCGTGGATGAGTCGCATGTCTCGCTGCCGCAGATCCGCGGCATGTACAACGGCGACCGTCAGCGCAAGGAGACGCTTGTGGAATACGGATTCCGTCTTCCTTCGGCGCTGGAGAACCGGCCGATGCGGTTTGATGAATTTGAGGAAATCGTCCCCCAGGTCATCTACTGTTCCGCAACCCCGGGAGACTATGAACTTGAACATGTGAATCATGAAGTGGTCGAACAGATCATTCGTCCGACCGGACTTCTGGATCCCAGGGTCATCGTCAAGCCGACCAGAGGGCAGGTGGATGATATCTGCGAACAGATCGACATCCGCATCGCAAGGAATGAACGCATTCTGATCACGACCCTCACCGTCCGCATGGCAGAGGACCTGACGGATTACCTCAAGGACCGGGGATACAAGGTTGCCTATCTCCACCATGAGACAAAGACGCTGGAGCGCACGGAAGTCATCCGTGATCTGCGTCTTGGAAAGGTGGACATCATCGTCGGAATCAACCTCCTGCGAGAAGGTCTGGATATTCCGGAAGTCTCTCTGGTATGCATTCTTGACGCCGACAAGGAAGGCTTCCTGCGAAGCGAACGCTCCCTGATTCAGACGATCGGACGTGCTGCACGTAACGCATCCGGCGAAGTCCACATGTACGCCGATGTCATGACCGGAAGTATGGAGCGCGCGATCCGTGAAACGGAACGGCGCCGTGCAATCCAGGAAGCGTACAACATCGAACACGGCATTACACCGACCACCATCATCAAACCGGTGGATGACGCGATCCGCGGCAAGGAAACCCGCGAGATGGCGGCGAAGTATATCAAGAAGAAGGCAAAGCTTGCGTCGAAGGACAAGGCAAAGCTGATTGCCGATATGGAAGCGGAGATGCGCGAAGCCGCAGGAGCACTCGATTTCGAGCGCGCCGCAGAACTGCGCGATATGATTTTCGAACTGAAATCAGAAGACTGACCGGACAGGAAATTCCGGTGAACAGACATTCAGAGGTGGCACTATGGCAGATAAACTGGATTTTATGAGTGAACTGGCGAAAAGCGTTGACGCAAAGAAGCGGGGAGAGACTTCTTCCTTCGGAACGATCGACGATTTTGTGCCGCGCAGCCGGAATGTTCCGGAAGAAGAATATGACGCAGATGCAGAGCCGGCACCCCGTAAAAAGCCGAAGCCTTCGCGTCCTGATCCGCAGCCCGCACCGGTAAGCGAGCCGGAGGAAACTGCGGAAGAAGAATACGAAGAAGGCGAAGCGTATGAAGAAGAGGAAGAACCGGTTTCTTCAAAAAACATGTACTCCACCGCGACATCCTCTCCGGCAAGTTTTGCGCAGGAAGAACGGGTAAAGGTGGAAAAGCCTCAGTTCCGGCTGACCGGCCCGATGATCGGCGGAATTGCGGCTGTGCTTGCGCTTCTGCTGTTTCTTCTGTGGTTCTTTGTGCTGCGCTCACCGATCGTTCTTCCGGACTTTACCGGCAGAAATCTGAGTGAGGTATCTGCCTGGGCTGCCCAGAACAAAATTGAAAATACCGCCATTGCGAGAACCTATGAATACAGTCTGGAATATGACACTGACGTTGTCATCTCCCAGACACCGGCCGCAGGAAAGCGGATCAAGAAGAATACGCCGATCACCCTGACGGTATCGCAGGGCGCAGATCCGGATGAGGAAATCGCATTCCCGGATATCCGCTCCATGACGTATGAAGAGCTGACCGACTGGAAAAACGAAAACAAACTGACAAAGACAAAGATCACGACCGAATACAGCACGTCTGTCGAAAACGGCGGCGTCATTGAATACGTGCTGAAGAACGTATCGGAGAATGAGTTCACCCGCGGAAGCACCCTGACGATCCGCTGTTCCAAGGGACCGGCTCCGGCAGGGCAGGTCACGGTTGAAAACTTCACCGGCAAGAACTATGCGGAAGCGGTGACCTGGGCAAACTCCAAGAAGCTGAAGGTTGTCCGTGAGGAAATGAATTCCGATTCCGCAGACAGCGGTGTGATCATTGCGCAGAATCCGAAGTCGGGTACTTCGATGAGCGAAGGTGATACCTTCACCATCACGGTTTCCAAGGGCAAGGGCGTCAAGATTCCCAACCTTGTCGGTTACAGCAAGGAACAGCTTGAGGCATGGTCTTCGGCCAAGGAAAACAATGTCGTTATCGTAAAGAAGTCGGTCTATAACGAAGCGCCGCTCGGTTCTGTCATTGCGCAGGACAGAGCACCCGGCTCCATCGTGGATGCGGGAGATGTGCTTCAGCTTACGATTTCTCTGTACATGCCGATTCTTGAGACCAACTCCCGTGCATGGCTCGGCAAGGACTACCTTGAGCTGCATGCATGGTGTGATGATGTGAACTACAACGGCGCAGACATTCAGGCCGGCATGTGGG
>CAMOOA010000056.1 GCA_946621045.1 uncultured Erysipelotrichaceae bacterium | reverse complement strand
CGCGGATATGCGTTGCCTCGCGGTCATCCGCCTCAATCAGATAGGTGATGTTTAAATGCAGATGAGACGGCACATACTGTCCCTTCTTTTCATGCCCGTCCACCGTCAGAATTTCCAGCGACAGGATGTCCGGACGGAGCAGTGTCACATTCCGAATTCCGCTTTCCTCCGACACTTCCGTTAATGCGACTCTGCGCAGGTCTTCCTCGCCGTCCGCATGTCCGCCGAGCCACGACCAGGAATCATAGATTTTGTGATAGGCCATCAGAAGTTTTGTCCGGTCATGGTTCACGACCCAGGCGGAAGCGGTCATATGTTCCGTCAGATTGGTGCGCAGGAAAAGATCCGGAACGGTTTCCAGTTTTTCCAGGATGATCCTGCGGTCCCGTTCCTCCTGTTCATTGAACGGTCTGTAGTTCCGTACTTCTTCAATCAGCTGAGTTCTGTTCATATCGCAATCATACCGCAGGCAGAAGAAAACGGCGATGCATGGTACACCGCCGCTGTGCAATGATACGTTGCTGATTCTGTTACGCTGCGCACCAGCCGCCGTCAACTGCGAGCTCTGCGCCGCTGACATATGCGGATTCATCCGATGCCAGGAACAGGCATGCATTTGCGATTTCGACCGGTTCGCCGACTTCCGGCGCCGTTGCGAGGACCTTCTGGATCTTGCCGTAGGATTCCATATTCGGCATGCCCATCGAGTTTGCAATTTCGGTCTTGAATCCGCCGGCAACGATCGCATTGGAGCGGATCTTCTCGTCCTTATACATATAGGCTGTATTGCGGGAAAGCGATACGACAGCCGCCTTGCTGGCGCAGTATACCGCACCGGCGCAGGTCTTGTATGCGCCTTCGGATGCGATGTGAATGATCGATCCGCCGCTGTTCTGTCCCTTCAGCACATTGACCGCCTTGCGCGTTGCGTAGAACGGACCGAAGACATTGACATTGAATACCGATTCCAATTTCTCATCGGAGAAGTCGGCGATTCCTGCCATGTCATCCATGATTCCGGCATTGTTCACCAGGATATCAAACCTGCCGAACTGCTCGACCGCAAAGTCGATCATCGCCTCGTTGACATCCTTCTTCGAAATGTCGCCCGGATACGGAAGCACCTTTCCCTCCGCATCTTTCAGGCTCTCTGCGAGTTCTTCAAGACGTTCTTTCCGGCGCGCAACCGCAACCACGTTTGCGCCCTCCTTTGCGAACAGCGTGACGATTTCCTTTCCCATTCCGCTGCTTGCGCCTGTAACAACTGCTGTTTTTCCGGTCAGTCTTCCCATATCGTTTATTACCTCCTGCTGATCCTGTTTCACTGCATGTACTTTTATCGTATCACAATCAGTTTGTGTACACTAATCATTCACCTTTCCGGAATGCCTGTCCGGTGCGAGGGATTCATATGCCGCACGGTAACGGGATTCCGTGTCCTGCAGCACTTCATGCAGGGCGCTGCGGCAGTCCTTCACATTCAGAAAGGACAGCACGATCGGCGAGAACATGGTTCTCCCCTTCTCCAGCATCTCATCGGCGGTCTGTGCAAAATCTCCGCTGTAATGTTCCTGAAGCCAGACGGCAGCCGCCGCGACGTCAGTCATCTGCCGGTACGGGGATTCCGTCCGGACATATTCTTCCGGGTATCCGCCGTTTCCGCTGTACCATGCATGATGGCCGAGCGCGATATCCGCAAACCGTTCCGTAGAGGCACGGGCTTTCAGATCGTCCCAGCCGGAGATCGGATGAAGCTGATACAGCTGTTCCTCCCGCTGAAACCGCATCCGGATCTCTCCGATTCTTGCAGCATTCATCTTGATCAGGCCAAAATCATGGTAGATTCCGCAGAGCGCGGCATATTCCGTCACTGCTTTCCGTTTTTCCGCAGCCGGGACTTCGGTTTTCAGAAACGGAAGTTCATCAAAGAAATCCGGGATCTCATCAATGATAAATCTGCACCAGACCTCCATCAGGCGGCTGACCTGAAGCGACCGCTCGTACAGCCGTCCTCCGAGCTTCTTCATGAGCCGCAGCGTAACGGACCTGTATGTCTCCACTGCCGGTATTTCATAGTAATCCGTAATGATCAGATTTACGGCGTAATGGAAGTAATCATCGGTCTGATCCGGCGGAACGGAAAGAACGGCTTCCATCATCGTCCGGTATGCCTCCGCAAGAAAGGCTTCCCGTTCAGGTCTTCCGGATACCTGCGGATTGTCTCTGAGCAGTCGTCCGTAGTAAACCGGAAGCTGCACAGCCGCATAAAGACCCGAGATATCATGGCGGCTTCCGGATGCCCGGCGGATCAGCTGTTCCATCCGGGCAAGCGTTGTCTCCAGGGTAACAAGACCGCAGCTGTACTGCATTTCATAATACGGCCAGAGCCAGCGGATATTCGGATCCGCGTTGTCCTTTTCCGGTTCAAATACCACCGCGCAGGACTCCAGCACCGCCGCAAGCTCCTCTCCGGAAAAATTCCCCCGGGAAAGCACATCACGGTTTGCGCTCATCTGCTGGTGTGTTTTCCGAAGAAACACATCCCACGGCAGCGACGGCGCAAGATTCCGGTAATACGGGTCCTGCAGGATCTTAAGCATGCGCGCAGAGACTGCGACCCGGCGGCGCCGGTCCTCGCAGCACAGCGCAATATTCGCAAGGCTCCGGATGATATATCCCCTGGTCTCATCATCCGGAATCTCCTCAAAGTATTTGAAATACGAACCGCCTTCGGTGAAGATCAGTTCGTTCTGAAACAGAAACGACCGTATCCGCTCCGGCTCCAGCCCGAGAATCATCCGGTTCTGGTAATAAATGCCCATGCCGAGCTTGTACAGTTCGCGGATCGTTCCGCTGCGGTCCTTCCGCACACGGCACCTTGAAAGCAGGGCATCGTGGATCAGTACATACAGGCCGCAGTCCAGATTGTTCTTCCAGTCCATCAGCGCATCTGCGAATTCATCCAGTTCCCGCAGCGTTTTTTCATCCGCGTCATGAAGATGATCAAGCACCGGAAAAAACGATTCGTTCAGAATCCGGATGTTTTCCTGCCGCAGCTCCTCGCTCAGCGCTTCGTTATGAAGCCGTTTTTCATACCATGCGGAAAAATCCTCGCCGGGTTCCTGACTGTAATCATTCAGCGAATCGATGGTACGGACATTTTCAATGTATCGTTCCTGATAAGACTCCATATTCCCGTCAACGCCCCCGGATCGTCCTGCGCAGTATATTCATGAGCTTGCGGATATCGATCGGTTTGGCAATATGGCCGTTCATCCCGGCCGCATGCGCCTTTGCGATATCCTCCGCAAATGTATTTGCGGTCATTGCATAGACCGGAACCGACTCCGCATCCGCCCGTCCGCTTTCACGGATCCTGCGGGTTGCCTCATAACCGTCCATTACCGGCATCTGGATATCCATCAGGATCAGCGCATAGAATCCTTCTTCGGAGGAAGTGAAGAGATCCAGTGCTTCCTGTCCGTTCTCCGCCGTATCGATTTCCGCATTTGTCGAGCGGAGAATCTCCGTTGCGATCTCGCGGTTGATCATATTGTCTTCCGCAAGCAGAATATGCTTTCCGGAAAGGTCCGCCGCCGCAAAGGCATTTGTTTCGTTATCGTGTTCCAGGAACACCCGGTTCAGCCCGCTGATCAGAGAACGGCGGAAGAACGGAACCGGGATAAACCATTCGATTCCGCTCCGGTTGGCGGAATATTCCAGCTCGCCCCAGTCGCAGTCGCTGACCAGCACGATCGGAAGCGCCGCATTGGCCCGGTGAATGTACGATGCCATATCCAGGATATTCCCTGCCTCACCGATGTCCTTACCGATAATGACACCGTCATACGGCGTTTCATTCACATCCGCATCGGTCATTGCGGCGATTGCCTCGGCCGGTGTGCGCACCAGCCGGAAGTCCATATCCGTTCCGTTGAGAAACTGCTCATATTTTTCCCGGCATTCCGCATCGGATTCAATGATCAGGATCTGTTTTCCCGCAAGCGAATCCGCCTCGGGAACCTGTTCCGCCGCCGCAAGCGGCACCGCAACGGTCACACACGTCCCCTCTTTGGGCCGGCTTGTGATTTCAATCGTCCCGTCCATCTCTTCGACCAGACGTCTCACGATGCTCATGCCGAGGCCGGTCCCTTCAATTCCAGAGGCGGCCGCAGTCTCGGCGCGCTCAAACGGATTGAAGATCCGGGTGAGGAATTCCTCACTCATACCGACACCGTTGTCGCGGCAGACAAACCGCAGTTCACAGAACCCATCCCGGAGGACTTCATCAAACGACGCTTCGATCCGTCCGCCGTCCGGTGTATATTTGACCGCATTGGAAATGATATTCACATAGATCTGGCGCAGACGAAGCGGATCGCCGCGCAGGAATTCACAGGTGATATTGTCCGCATGAAACTGAAGATCATGATGTCTGGCGTCCGCAAGCGGACGGATCAGGATAATCAGTTCATGAAAAAGATCGGGAAGTGAGAATTCTTCTTTCGAGATCGTCATCTTTCCGGAGTTGATGCGGGACATGTCCAGTACTTCATTGATCAGATCCAGCAGGTGCGCACCCGCTGTTTCGATCTTGTCGAGTGAATCCGCCACCTTTGATTTTTCATCAATGTTCTTTTTGGCCAGCGCAGTCAGTCCGATGATCGCATTCATCGGCGTCCGGATGTCATGCGACATACTGCTCAGAAACGCATCTTTGGCCCGGTTTTCGTCCAGCGTGGCATTGAGCTGCCGCAGCAGTTCTTCATTTTCTTCCGCCGCCGGATCGGATCCGCTGATCCAGAGTTCGGTTCCGTCTGTAAACTGACGCTTTTCACTGACATGTGCATTATCAAAACCTGCGGTCTGATACAGAATGACCGGAGGATTGCCGTTCGCGGAAACCACTGCATATTGTTTGGCCATACATTATTCCTTTCCTGCCGTGCAGGACGGCTGAAATTACCATTGTTTTAACTTTTATATATAGTAACGTAACTGCCGCCGCTTTCCAACCGAAAACCGGAACCCGCACGGGATTCCGGCTGAAGATACCTGTTCCTTATCCGCAGACTCCGTCTATGACCGCAAGCAGCTTCCGGTAATAGGGAAGCAGTCTGTGCCGGTGCATCAGTCCGCCCTGCAGGGCCATATGATCGATGTTCAGCGTTTCAAACACATTCCAGATTCCCGGCTCAATGCGGCTTTCGTCAAAGGAAGTGTGCGGATCGCCCATCGGATACATGGCGCTTACGGTGTTGACAAGACCGTCATTGTGCCTCCAGCTTTCATCAAGGACAACACCGCCTTTTGTGGTTCCGCAGTAGGCGCCCATATACCGCGATGTTCTGCGGAAGAGCAGCTCGGTTTTCCGGACCATCGGCTTCAGCGTTCCGTCTTTTTTCGGAACGGTGATATCGCACGGCTGGGAGAAATAGTAGACTGCCGGATCGAGGTGAAGACTTCTGTTCAGCGCAATCGCATTGTCAATATGCATGTCATATGCCGCGCTGTCCCCTTCGGGAAGCGGCGTTTCCGGCGTGTTGTTTCGTGTCATAAAGCGCCCCGCAACATCCTCAATATGCCAGACGCGTACGGAAGACCGGTCAAAGTCCGGGTCTTCAAACAGGTCATAGGCCGTTGTGCCGTTATGCGGCGCCGCAAGCGTCACGACTGCGGCGATCCGGTTTCCCATTCCGCCTTTGAAAAACGGAGAACCGTTTTCTTCGATTTCTTCTTCTCTTCCGCTGCGCAGAATATCCGCAAACAGACGGACGGTCGCACCGCCGAAGGAATGCCCGATCAGCACAAGCCGTGTGGAATCATCAAAGAATTCAATCAGCGGGATGCCCGTAAAATCTCTTCCGTACCGTTCGTGGCCGTACTGCGCGCTGTGAACCGCACCATAGTCGCTTCGCGTGCCGGCAAGCTGCGCATACAGTTCGCATGCCCTGTCCCAGGCGCTGCCATGCGGCGCTACCGAGGCGCTGTAACAGTCATATCCGAGTTTTCCCAGCTGCTTGATCAGATCTCCGTTGCGCATGCCCCAGTACGGCATCCACTCATTTGCTTTATCATAACTGCCCCATCCGGACAGACCGTGCACGAAAATGTATTTCAGATTGCTCATGCGTATGTCTCCTGCATTATTGTTAATCATACCGCTTCTTATTTCAGAATCCCATGCCTGACATGCATGTCTTCTTGTGCATCATCAAAGACAGACCGGTATCACAATAAGATATAATGTTTATCAAGAGAATCACATTTTATGAACGGAACAAGCGCCGCCGACAAGATCAAGTGCGCCTTTTTGGATCTGAAGAAGGAACGGGCATTTGAAAACATCTCGATTACCGACCTCTGCAGGAATGCAGGTGTAAGCCGGACTGCTTTTTATCGTTACTACGCAAGAATGGAAGATGTGCTGGATGATGTGATCCAGGACGTCCTTTCCCAGTCCGAGCGGTTCCGTGATGAGCGCACGGCCCGTCTTGCCGGGAAGACATCCCGCGAGAAGCAGCCGATCTGCGAATACCTGCGCAGTCATACCGAATACAAGCCGATCTTCAGCGATGCGGCGCTGATTCATATTGTCCTGCGGGCAATCGTGGAGCATCAGAAACACTCCTTTATCCGGCAGATGAGCAAAACAGAAACGCTCAGCGAGAAAGAAGCGGAGATTCTGCTTTACTATCAGGCAAGCGGCTGTCTTACGGCGATCAACCGATCCTACGGTCTGAATGATGAACAGTGGAACAGTATTCGCGAGCGGATCGACAACTCCATGAGCCATACCATGCGGGATGCATTCGACCGATAATCCTCACAGATTTTTTAAAGATGCTTTTGAAGGAAGCACTGGAAAATCCGATCGGAACTCCGCCGCTCCGCGAACTGGCAAAAGGAAAGAACAAGGTCGTGATCGTCACCAGCGATCATACCCGCGCCGTTCCCAGCAAGATCACCCTTCCGCTGGAGCTGGAAGAGATCCGCAAGGGAAATCCGGATGCGGACATCACGATCCTGATTGCGACCGGTCTCCATCGGCCGACCACACCGGAGGAACAGCGCCGGATGTTCGGCGACGAGATCTTCGAACATGAAAAGATTGCCGTAAACATGGCCTTCCAGCCGGAAGACTATGTCAATATGGGAACTCTCCCCTCCGGCGCCGAATTCCATGTCAATCATCTTGCGACGGAATGCGATCTGCTTATCTGCGAAGGCTTCATTGAGCCGCACTTCTTTGCCGGCTTCTCCGGCGGACGCAAGAGCATCCTGCCGGGAATCTGTTCACAGGAAACCGTCAACGAGAACCATTCCTGCAAGGCAATCGCCAGCAAGTATTCCATGACCGGCGTGCTGGAGCACAACCCGATCCATGAAGACATGGTATGCGCCGCAAGAATGGTCAACGTCCAGTTCATCCTGAACGTTGCGCTCAATGCCGAGAAGAAGGTTATCGCCGCATGGGCCGGTGATCTCGAAGAAGCACACGCCCAGGGCGTCTCCTTCATCCGTGAATGGTCGCAGTGCCCGAGCATTACCGGTGACATCGTCGTCACCAGCAACGGCGGCTACCCGCTTGACCAGAACCTCTATCAGAGCCCGAAGGCGGTTGCGACTGCCGAGGCATGTGCCGGCGAAGACGGTGTCATCATCATGTGCTGCAGCTGCGCAGACGGCATGGGTGGAACCCACTTCGAACGTCTGATCCAGATGGGAACCCTCGGAATCAACCCGTATCTCGCAGCGATGGCTGTCTGCCTTACCTCGATGCTGCCGTCGTTCCTGAACGACTCCTACTTCC
>CAMOOA010000055.1 GCA_946621045.1 uncultured Erysipelotrichaceae bacterium | reverse complement strand
TACCTTCCGATGTCTGATAACATTAAACATATACGAACGAAAAAGGAGCACACCGGCATGGGTATTTCCGGCATTCAGGTGCCCTACTGTACCGGACGGAACACTCCGTCCCATGACATTCCGCAGAGAAATCTGCGGCTGTCTGTTTTCTGATGTTCGTTCTGAATATTACTTTGTGCTTTGCGCAAGCGGTTTGTCCGATGCGGCATCCGATCTGCGCAGTTCTGCATCCTGCGAAGATACTGTTTCACTCTGTGCCGGATCCGGAGCCCGTTCGGCACGCACAACCCGTATGCCGATCCGTACTGCCGCAATGCCAAGCGCAATGGTAAGAATGCCCTGCCCCGGCAGCACCAGCATCGCCGCACCTCCCATCACAGCGACGATTCCAAACAGAATAATCAGTATTCCTGCCGGTGCGGGAAGATGCCGGTCAAGAATCCTTGCCTCCCAGCTTCCGACAAAGTGCTCATGATATGCATGCAGTTTCTGCATGAATGTCCGGATACGCTGTCTGATTCTATTCATCCTACGGTTACCTACGGTTTCATTTTACTTTGAAAACACTGCGTCCGCATAATTAAAAGGCTGAATTCTCAGCCTTCAGTCTTCTGCCTCCTGAACATAATCATCTTCATAGACCATGGAAGTGCTTGTGCCACCATCGAGGCGGAGAGCATTGTACACATCCAGTCCCAGCAGGAAGTCCTGCACTTTTTCATCCCGCATGCCGTTCCAGAAACTGATCAGATAGTAGGTTCCGTCTTTCTTCTGGGCCAGACAGCTGAACGCATAATCGTTGGAGTGATATTCATACCATCCGTATCCGTCGGTGAGATCTTTGCGCTCGCCATTGACGATGTAGGTATAGGATCCGGACAGCGCACACTCGGAGTCCACCTTCTCGCCAACCCATTCCGTGGTGCCGGCTACGACGTTTTCGCCGCTGTACACAAGTTTCATGAGTCCGGTCCGGTCCCAGTATGCCGTCGCATATCCGCTTCCGTAGTCCGGCAGATTCGGTTCTCCCCGGAAACTGGTCCACTCGCCTGCCATTCGCAGACCGCCGACCGGCTGTCCGTGGTTGGGATTTGTATGCCAGGCATAGTAATTGGCGTTGATTCCGCCGGCACGCACATAGCCTTCGCTGACCAGACCCCAGTCATAGATGTCATTCAGCCATTCCGCATAGCCCATATAGTCCACTTTGACAAAGGTTGTTTCGGACGGCTTCACTTCCAGCATGTCATAATTGATGCCGTTGAAATTTCCCATATGGTGATAGATCTCTGCGTCCGTGCCGTCCAGAGTATAAATGTTCACCGCGGAGCCGACCGCATTGTTCAATCCGAGAATAAAGGTATTGGAGCTTCCCTGTCCCCATGCTTTCTTCACCAGTTCTGCATTTACTGCCGTGGTGTTTGGCGCAGCGGTAACCGCAAGGGCACACAGCGCAGCTGTAATCCGAATCATCTTTTTCATACGGGTCTATACTACGGGATTTTCAGAAGAAAAAACAGACTGAAAACTGTGTTCTGATCTGCGATAGAATGAATGACGTATGAAAAAGTCGATTCTGGTGATTCTGTCCGCACTCCTGCTGTGCGGCTGTTCCGTAAAAGAGCAGGAAACCGAAATCACGGTATTTAAGAATACCGTATCCGCGGTTTATACCGGCAAGGTGAAACGCAAGATTCCCAACGGTGAAGGAACTGCGTCCGTGGAAAACAGCGGAACCGTTAAAGGAACCTTTGAACAGGGAACCTTTCTTTCCGGCAGCGCCGATAATATTCCCTACAGCACCGCATTCAATGATCAGACCGTCACGGGCATCTATACCGGCGAGGTATCGGAACAGCTCCCGTCCGGAACCGGTTCCTTTGCGTCGGATGCGTTCTCCTATGAAGGCTCCTGGAAAAACGGCATGCCTGACGGGTCCGGAACCCTGACCGCGGAATCATTTTCCATTGCCGTTCCTTCCGGCACACTGGAAGGCAGCTACAGCGGCGATGTCACTAACGGCCTTGCGGAAGGAAACGGAACGTTTGTCTATCCGGACGGAAACACAGAAGTCGAAATGCGCGGAACCTTCGCAAACAACACGTTTGACGGGATGCTGGTGAAAACCGTCCGGTATCCGAATACCAAAAAATCCTGGCCGGTGTATTACACCGGCGGATCCGCAGAAAAATCCGTAGCCGGGATACTGGCATATCTGGAAGGCATGCGGAAGGATTCCTACTGTCTGAATGATGCGCAGATTTCTTTCCTCATTGATCACGCCGCACTGTTTGAGGGCAGTTCAAAAGAGTTCAGCGATTATAACACCGCATTTGATTACGAAGCGTTTCAGGAAACCGACACCCCGGCAATAATCCGCATCGACAATGCGGTGATCAAATCCGTACAGCGCTATGTGCCTTATGAAGGTGCGGATACCGTCACCTCCATGATTGTTCAGAACAGCAGCGGCTGGTATCATCTGTTCTTCGCATATTCTGTCGATGGTGTAAGCAATGGAGATACGGTAAGCATCTGTGCCCTGCCGTTATGCCGTAGCACACTGACCGCTCCGGAAGGCGACTGTCCGGCAATTGATGCGGCAGGCGCAATGATCATCGGCGGCTGAATGAATCTCCCCGACTTATATCATTCCATATGACTGTTTCAGCGCTCTTCGGAAAGGAAGGGCGTTTTTCATTTGAAAATGCAGGTTTCCCTGCATTCCTTTTCACTCCCTCAGGGCAGGATATGACCCGCCGCAAGATAGAGCCGATACCAGTCTTCCCGGCTCAGCTGCACATCTTCGGCACTGCTGATTTCCTTCAGCCGCGCCTCGCTGGCAGTACCTGTAATGACCTGGATTCCGGCCGGATGGCGAAGGATCCACGCCGCCGCAAGTGTGGTCGGGGTCGTGTCATAGGTTACCGCAAGCTCACTGAGCACCTGATTCAGTTCCGGATATTCCGGATCGTTGATGAATATTCCTTTCCATGCGGGCTTCTGGAACGGCGACCATGCCTGCACCGTAATGTCATGAAGACGGCAGTAGTCGAGCACGCTTCCGTCATGGTCGAAGGAGCCGGCGGTTTCCATATTCACTTCCATTCCGTTTGCGACCATATTGGAAACCGCAAGTGAAAACTGAAGCTGATTGTACATGAGATCCTGCTTTACATATTTCTTCAGCAGTTCGATCTGCGACGGCTTGTGATTTGAAACGCCGAACGCGCGCACCTTGCCGGATTCCTCGAGTTCATCAAATGCGGTGGCCACCTCTTCCGGCTCCACCAGCGCATCCGGCCTGTGCAGCAGAAGAATATCAAGATAATCCGTCTTCAGGCGGGAAAGGCTTCCCTCCACTGAAGCGATGATATGTTCTCTGGAAAGATCGTAACAGCCCTTGCGGATGCCGCACTTGGACTGGATGATCAGATCATCGCGGCGGATCGAGCTGTCCAGGGAAAGAGCTTCTCCGAATACCTCTTCGCTTTTCCCCGCTCCGTAGATATCGGCATGGTCATACCAGTTCAGCCCGCAGTCCGATGCGGCATGAATAAACTGCGCCATTTCTCCCGGTGTTTTTCCGGCAAGCCGCATACAGCCGACAATGATGGATGATTGTTTCCGCATGCATGTACTCCTTTCGTCACACGTACTGTTCATTACATTCATCCTAACATTACGCGCACAGCCCTGCGCACGCAGATGCTTTTAAAGCCATGAAAAAAGCAGATCAGACGTACGTCTTCGATCTGCATTCCTTACCCGCCGAAATCAGAAGGCCAGCGGTTCGATTCTGTCGTTCTCCGTCACTTCCCGCATGACGCGGCAGGGATTGCCCACGGCGATGACGCCTGACGGGATATCCTTTGTCACAACGCTGCCGGCACCGATGATCGATCCGTCTCCGATCGTCACCCCGGCTGTAATCGTGCAGTTGGCACCGATCCATACATTGTCTCCGATGGTGATCGGGGCAGACGTTCCGATGCCCTCCGCGCGCTGTTCCGGATGGATCGCATGTCCGGAACAGGCAATGACGGTTCCCGGCGCAATAAAGACATTCGCGCCGATATTGACCGGAGAGGTGTCGAGAATCACACAGTTATAGTTGATGACGGTAAGTCCGTGCGTATGAATATTGAATCCATAGTCGCAGTGAAATGACGGCTCAATAAAGGTCAGAGGATGACAGTCGCCGAACAGTTCCTGCAGGATCTCTGCACGGCGTTCCGTGTCATCCGGACCGGTCTGATTATATTCCCAGCATAACCGCTTTGCCCTGATCTGAAGCTCTGACGGATTATCGGTATGTCTGGTGCAGTAGCTCTCCTGTGAGGTCATGATTTCGAGTATGGATTTCATCGCTGTTCTCCCGTTGTATTGATTAAGCTGCGGTTCGTTAACATTCCGCACGATATGCATTATAACCTGTTTCGCCTGCCGTCATCCGGTCTGATTCCTGCGGTATAATATGCCGGTAACGAAAGAAAACTGACGGATATGATGAATGAAAAGGTATATGCGGCGCTGAAACAATACGGCTTGGAAGACCGTATCACAGCGCACGAAGAAACAATTGACACCGTGGAACATGCGGCCATGCGGATCGGATGTACAGAGCCGGAAATCGCCAAGACCCTCTCTTTTGTGGTGGAGGAAAAGCCGGTCATTGTGGTGATGGCCGGAGACGGCAGAGTCAACAGTTCAAAGTTCAAGGCGCAGTTTCATACCAAACCCCACATGGTTCCCCGCGATCAGGTGGAAACACTGATCGGTTATCAGCCGGGCGGAGTATGCCCGTTCGGCATTCCGGAAGAAATTCCGGTCTGGCTGGATGTCTCGATGAAACGGTTTGCGTATGTGCATCCGGCTGCCGGAGATGAATATACCTCTGTCACTCTGACACCGGAAGAACTTGAACGTGCTTCACATGCGCAGGGCTGGTGCGATATCTGCAAAGGATGGCAGGACGGGCAGCTCTGACCGACATCTGTGTCATGCATGCGGCCTGTCTTCTGTTTTCTGTGAAATAAGCGTTATTGACAATATGCGCCCGGAAACGCGCTAAAATAAAAACTGTTATGAAAGTACTGGCAGAACTGATTGATTCTCAGAAGATCCTGAATCTTATATCGGCATATAACCTCAATCCTGACAAGGTTGTTTTTCTCAGCGCAGATCCCGACGCAAACCTGCCGGGGGAAAACGTCATAAAGAAGTATCTCGGCTGTCCGTATGAGATTGTTTATTACACGCCGGAGACTCTGAAAAATGTGCTTTCGGGAATTGAAGCGGATGAGCTGACCGTTGATGTGCACGGCGGAAATGATTATGCGATCGCAATGCTTACCTCCTATGCCAAAACACACGGAATCACGCTCTGCTATCCCGGCCTTACAACCAAAATCATGTACGTGCTTCAGAATGAGAAACTGACACAGACTGCGCTTCAGATTCCGAAGTTCACCGTGCGGGAGATCATCTCGCTGTACGGCGGCTCGGTATGGGAAATGCCGGAGGCGGTGTTTGAAGGCGCAGACCGCGATGCGGTGTATGCATGCAATGCCTCCCGTCAGTACAATCCCAGGCGCTGGGGTGATTTCTGCAAGACCATGGCAAATCTCGCAAGAAAAAACGAAGGCCATTCCGTATGGAGAGCCTCCGAATCGGTGCACCGGGAATACCGGGGAATCTTCAATTCCATTACCTGTGTCTTTGAACAGTGTGAAGTCAGGGACGGAACCCTTTATCTGAAATTTGCCAATCCGGAATACAAGATCCTTGTGACGGATTCGGGCGTGCCGTTCGAATACGAAACCTACTACCAGATTGAAGACAGCAACTTCTTCGATGACATCGACATCCGTGTGAACATCGACTGGAACGGCGGCGTATTCAACCGCCATGATCCCAACAGTGAACTTGATGTCATGGCGTCAAAAGACGGCCGGCTGATCTCCATCTCCTGCAAGGCAGGCAAGTATGACCAGCAGGCCATCTATGAAGTAAAAACCAACGCTGAGCAGTTCGGCGGAGAACTGGCCGTGCCGGTGCTCTGCACGGATTATGAGCGAAAGCATTCGGAGTACGTCGAAAAAGCCGAAACGCTCGGTGTGCTGCTCATCCAGTACGATGAAATGCGTGCCGGCAAAGCCGCAGAGCGGATCATCGAGTGGATGAAGACCCACTGAACATCAAAGGGAGTGATGCGGTCACTCCCTTTGATGTTTCTCCGTTTTTTCTGTACGCCGGCCGTTCAGTTATCTGTCTGGAAATTCATTACGAGAACCGGTTTGGCAATATCCCTGTAATTGCCGTCTTTGATTTCCAGCTCTATTTCGGCAGTTCCGATACTGTTGAAATCCATACCTGCGGCTTCCAGGGAATCTTTGTTGATTTCAATTTCCGTGATTGCGGACTGATGCGCACCGACATGTTCCGACCACATCAGATAGTCAATCATATAGTCATTGACCGACAGCTTGTCTCCCCAGCCGTCAGAAACAGAGATTTCAAAGTCGTTGCTGTTTTCGACGAGAAGCTTCCATTTGACGTAAATGCTGTCTTCACTCAGACCTTTGGAGATGATCCGGATTCCGTTTCCGGAATACAGTTCCGCTCCCTCAGGAACGGAAGACTCACTTCCGCCTGCGGCATCTGATACATGGATGGAAACCGGAGCCGGCTGACTGATGTATTCATAGTTCCTGTTTCTTACACCGACATTCAGCGCAATGTCACTGATATCCGTGATACCCATTGCATCCCAGTCTTCCTTGTCTTTCATCAGGGTGAGCTCCAGGATCATGTAATCCCTTTTGCCGGGGATAATGTCATTGCTGGACCATCTTCCGCTGCATAGGGAGAATCCGTCTGCGGCGATGTCAGTCGTATCAACGTTCAGTATCTGATCACTTTCATTTACCAGTTCAAGGACCACATATTTCCCGTTTTCGGTATCGGTAAAGTAAGCAGCGCTCGGGATCCTGATGCCTGCGGCGTTATACAGTTCCGTATCACCATTGAACTTCATCGTACGATTCGAATACCATGCGTTCATAAGCTTCTGTGCAACCTGATCGAACGGAAGTTCTTCATCCTTCGCATCCGCAAGGGAAGTACGGATTTCCACAGGATCCAGTGTGACCTCTGTATTGTAATCTCCGTCATATTCAACCTGAAGCGACATGGCAAGTGTTTCAATTCCCCGAATGCCGCATGCCAGCATCGGTTTGTAGTCAAAATATGCATGGCCGTTTGCCTTCTTTCCCGCAGGAACTTCCAGATTGATCCATCCGTCATGAACCATCCAGCCGTTTACCGCATTGCAGGAATATCCCATCGTCCCGGAAAGAATCTGTACTGACCTTGTACTGTTGTTTTCCACCGTAACCAGCAGTTTTGCCCTGGAGCTTTCATAGGTGATATCAGTGGCTTTCACAATTACGCCGTCCTGTTCAAACAATGTGGTTTCTTCAATTTTTCCTGTGGTGTCAAATTCCGTCTTAACAGGATCCGGCGTTTTCTCCGAAGCCGGCGCAGACACACTCTCCGCAGTCTTTGCCGGTTTGGCTGCTGTTCCGGGCATCAGCGGAACCGCCTGCCTACCGCATCCTGCAAGCATGATTGCGCATAGAAATGCCTCAATATGGTTTTTCATTATGATTTACCTCCTTGTCAAAAATGAATCCGTTCTTTATAACCAGCGCTTTACTGGTTTCAATGTATCTCCGTTCCCCGCGGAACGGTCAATCCTGCGGGGAGGTTACGATTCACAGCCAGATTAAAACCGGTAATCCTCATCGAAGGGCTGCCGGTTTTTTTTGGTTCAATCCGGAAATTTGTGTAAAAGTGTGTAGTTAAGAGTATCGGTCAT
>CAMOOA010000054.1 GCA_946621045.1 uncultured Erysipelotrichaceae bacterium | reverse complement strand
CCTGTAACAGGGTGCCAGGGTTCAAATCCCTGTTCCTGCGCCATATCAAACCCGCTCGTAATGGGGCGGGGTTTTTATTGATTTTGCTGTTTATAACAATCTCGAATATGAAAAAGCCCCCTGAACATACTGTTCCAGAGAGCTTTGATTCATTCCTGAATTCAAATGTCAGATTAATCAGCGCCTGTGATTTTAATGCGTCCCTGCCCGTACGGATCGGCATATTCTTCACCGACAACGCCGTTCAGTTTTCCGATGATGTAGTCGATGATCACCTGATTGTCCATCTTTACTTCATCCAGAACCACTTCTTCCGGCCCCATCATGCCAAAACCGCTCCCATGATACTTCATGACGAAATCCAGTCCGGCTACCATATAGGTTCTGGCAAGATCCAGCGGTTCATCCCCTGCCATAACATTCTTCACACGGTATTCTCCATCTACCGACGCAAACATGCCGTCTTTTGTAATGGAAATGGACGAAGGAATCTCCGCATGAATCTCATAGGTGAGTCCGGACGGATGCAGGAATGCGCCGGTCTGGCCGGGCACAGAGCGGGCACCCCACTCCAGTGCATCCAGAATCTGCTGACCGGTCAGTTCGCTGACACAGATCTGATTGGAGAACGGGAATACATTAATAATATCGGCGTACGTGATCGTACCGGCAGAAATCTCATTTCGGATACCGCCTCCGTTCACAAACGCAATATCAGCACCTGTTTCAGACCGCATCGCATCCGCCGCAAGATCTCCAAGGTTTGTTTCCTGACAGCGGATAATGCGGAGAGGAGAACCGTTTGATTCTTTTTTCTCCGGATCATTTGCGACAAGCGCATATTCCGTTTTTCCGATCTCCTGTTCCATTATCTCCGCAAGATCTTCCTGCAGATTTTCCACCGGTTCGCTGAGGTCGTTCTCCAGGCCAAATAATGTTGCGGCGGGGACATCACTGTTTAAGGAATAGAGTCCGGTTGAAATATCGCCGGATTTGCCGTCAATACGGACATAGCCGATGGACTGCAGCTTTGTGCCGCAGGCGCTGCGATGTACGGGCACTCCGTCCTTGTTCTTCATAACGACCTGATCCGTGTCATGACTGTGACCGTCAAGCACGACATCAATCCCGCTGGTATGTTCAATGAGAGTCTGGAAGTTAAACGGTTCAACGATTTCCTCATTGCCGATATGACACATCAGAATGACATAATCCGCTCCTTTTTCACGGGCTTCATCCACATTCTTCTGAATCGTCTGCCAGAGCAGATCCCCTGACTCGTCCTGCATGAAGTTATAAGCAATTTTCCCGGATTCATCCATGAAGTTTGCCGGAGAAGATGAAGTCAGTGTTTTCGGGGTTGTTACGCCAATCAGCGCAATCTTCTTTCCGTTTACCTCTTTGATGATATATGGGTCAAACAGGAGTTTTCCGTCCTCATTGAAGTTACAACTGATATACGGAAACTCTGCCTGTTCCGCCAGTGAAAGGAAATTTTCCATGCCATAGTCAAACTCATGATTGCCGGGTATCGCCGCATCATAGCGGAGGTCGTTCATCAACGTAATGATGGCGGAGCCTTTGGTAAGTGTTCCGATGATATCACCCTGAATGGCATCCCCGTCATCTACAAGCAGTGTTCTGATACCCCTCTGTTTCAGTGATTCTCTGACTTCCTGCAGGCCGATTACGCCGAACCCCTCATTAATGCCGCAGTGCATGTCGCTGGTAAACAGAATCTCAATATTCCCGGATTCAGAAATGTCCGGCTCTTCCTGTTCTTCTTCGAACTCTTCTTCCAGTTCCTTTTCCGGCTCTTCTCCCGCCTTGACTGCAGCTTCATTCAGCGTTTCTTCCGGTTTCGGCTGTTCCGGAACCTGCGCGGTACAGCCTGCCAGAAAGAGCGCCAGTAATGCGATAACTTTATAAAACTGTTTCTGGATTGAATTCATAGATCTGATTCCTCTGCGTTAAGTTCGAAAAAGAGCATATCATCTTTTTCTGTGACATCAGGAAAAAAACTTTGTAAGGATAAAGAAAACCAGTTTATTAATAAGAACCTTAAAACCGGTCTTCCTGAGCGGAACGATTGTGAAACAGTCCCTGTTGCGGGCCGGGACAGTCAGGCATCAAATGGTGCACGCGGACATTGCAGAGTCAAAGATGCGTGTAAGACCTCTCATAATGCATAACCATACCGGCAGTTATCACCCCTGTACATCCGCACATAAGAATGCGGGCTTTGTTGTTTTCCCTTAACGTTATATTGTTAGAGTAAGTTACTGAGCGGAGGTAACAGTACCTCCCGCAGAACCATTTTTCACTTTTTCATGTAAGCTGAGAATTGATAAAGAATAGAGAAAAAAACATGGAAACGATTGAAAAAATAGATCAGGTTGAATCCAATCAGATGGAAGAAGTCACAGGCGGTGAAGACGGAAGACGCCGTATTGTTTTCATCATGTACTGCTCACACTGTCAGAAGGAATTCAGACAGCCTGCCGGACCGGGTAAAGGAAAGTGTCCGTATTGCGGAAGATCCGATGCTCTTCTTGACCGGGGAATTGCATAAGGCAAAGTTCACAAGACTTAAAAGAAGGATTACAGGACCGGGAGCCGGATAATCCTTCTTTTTAATTTTTTCCGATTGTCGACCGGGCAATACAGGAGACATGCGCATTGAATGTGATCAGTCAAATTCCCTGGTAAGATTGCGGATCCATTTGCCGTGCGTATAGTGATGCAGCGCAAACGGAAGCTTTACAAACTCATCAAGACACATCAGGCAATATACCGCAAGAGGATTCAGACGGAGCACGAACGCGCCGATCAGGGCAAGTGGAACACTGACGCCCCACATGCTGAAAAGATCAAGCCTCAGACCGTACTTGGAATCGCCCCCGCAGCGGAAGAAGGAGGCAATGAGCAGCGTGTTCATCACCTGCCCGATCTGGTAGATACAGCTGATTCCCAGCATGCTGCGAAGATAGCTTCCGGCAGTATCACTCAGGATCACAAGCTTCGGCACAACCGGAATCATACAGAACAGAACTGCACCCTGAACCAGGGATGCCAGAAACGCAGTGCGGAAAATGTTCTTTGCGTCTTCTTTCGCAAGGCTGAGCTGATTGGCCCCGATTTCCTTGCCGAGAAGAATCGATGACGCGGATGCAATTCCGAATCCCACGGTAGTGATCACATCTCTTGCTACGGTCACCACTGAATTCGCGGCAACGATATCACTTCCGAGATGTCCCATGATCACGGAGTTCATGTTATAGGCAAGCGCCCATAACATGTCGTTCACAAGTGCCGGACCGGAATAATGCATGAAATCTTTTATCAGTTCCTGCGGAATGCGGAATACATGCGCCGCATCGGTTTTGAAGCATTCCTGCGTCGCAGAATCATACAGGCATACCGCAAATTCAATACCGCGTGAGATCGTCGTCGCAAGCGCTGCGCCCCTGATTCCCATCGCAGGCATGCCGAGAAGACCGAAGATCAGAATTGCATTGAGAATCACATTGGAGCCCAGTGCAATCATAGATACACGCATGGACAGCTTTACGCGCTCACAGCTTTTCATTGTCGCAAAATACGGCTGGGTTATTCCGAGAAAGCAGTATGACAGTGCCGCATAGCGCAGATATGCTGCCCCTTCCTTCTGCAGTTCCGGAACGTTGGTCCAGAATGACATCACGGTAACCGGGAAAAAGAACGCCATGACTGCCGCAAACAGCGACACCGACATCGAGATGATCAGACCGATGCCGAAAATTCCGGAGACGGTATCCCTGTCCTGCTTCCCCCAGTACTGACTCGAAAGAATCGTGATCGCAGATGCCAGTCCGAAATACAGCATGGACAGTAAAAACATCACCTGCCCGGCAAGCGAAGAAGCGGAGAGCGCCGTCTGAGATACCCTTCCCAGCATCAGCACATCGGCCATCGTTACCGCAGAGGTGATCAGGTTCTGAATCACAATCGGAAATACCAGGACCCACAGTTCCCGGTAGAATCCTTCTCTTGCACGCGGAAATCTCATGTCCTACAGTCTACCATGCTTTAAAAAAAATACTCATCACGTTACAATCAGACCGAAAGAACACCAGCGGAGGTACAGCCAGATGATTATCAGAGCCGCATTCGGAAAGACGCCTGTAATTGAAACAGGTTCCTATATCGCAGAAACTGCGGTGATCACCGGAGACGTGGAAATACAAGCCGGCGCCAGTATCTGGTACAACGCGGTCCTGCGGGGAGATTCCGGAAAGATCACAATCGGTGAGCGGACGAATATTCAGGACAATGTAACCATCCATGAAGAAACTTTTGTCGGTCATGATGTGACTGTCGGTCACAGTGCCATTCTTCACGGCTGTCATATTGAGCCTTGCTGCCTGATCGGCATGCATTCAACCGTAATGGATGATGCGGTAATCGGTGAAGGCAGCGTCATCGCAGCCGGCTGTGTTGTGACCAAGGGAACCGTTATTCCTCCCGGCAGTATCGTCATGGGCGTTCCCGGAACGATCGTCAGTGAAGATGTCCCGGGTATTGCCGCACAGATGGAAAAAGCAGCCCTGCATTATATTGATCTTGCGGAAGAACAGCTTTCTAAAACAGAGTAAGAGATTCGGAAAAGGTCATCCCGGCGATGACCTTTTCGTTACGATTCACAACATTTTTTCCAAAAACAGCAACGTTTCTTCCTGTATAATGTTATTATTCATTGCACATCCCGATGATATCTGTTATGCTCATCATACATCAATCAACTCAAAAAGATTGATTTCGTGTTATCAGATGTAACATTTCAGATGAGGAGACAGTGATATGAAACAGTTTTCCCGGGACAGACTTGCGGAGCTGATCCGCAGCGCGAGGAAAGAAAAAGGCATGAAACAGCAGGAACTCGCCGATGCGACAGGCATCCACCGCGCGATGCTTTCGCATATTGAACGGAGTGAGTACACCCCTTCCATCGCTCAGCTGGAGGCGCTTTCCGCCGCGCTTTCCTTTGATATCAGCGAAGTGTTTGAAGAGGTTCCGGAACCGGGTGAATCCGTGCTTCCGCCGCTGAATATCGCGGTAGCCGGCACCGGCTATGTCGGACTCTCGCTTGCGGTTCTGCTTTCCCGGAAGAATCATGTTACGGCGGTGGATATCATTCCCGAAAAAGTGGATCAGATCAACCGGCGCATCTCCCCGATTCAGGACGCATATATTGAGCAGTACCTGCAGGAAAAAGAGCTCGATCTCACCGCTGTGACAGACGGAAGAGATGCATACCGCAATGCCGATTTCATCATTATTGCGACACCGACGAACTATGATCCGAAAAAGAACTATTTTGACACTTCCGCAGTGGAAAGCGTGATCGAACTTGTTCTCGAGGTCAATCAGGACAAGACACCGGAAGACATCCCGGTAATGATCATCAAATCCACGATTCCGGTCGGCTATACTGCCTCGCTCCGCGCAAAGTATCACACCTCCCGCATTCTATTCAGTCCGGAGTTCCTCCGCGAATCAAAAGCGCTCTATGACAATCTTTACCCTTCCAGGATCATCGTCGGCTGCGACACAGCCGATCCGGAGAACCGTTCAGTCGCCGGCACCTTTGTCTCCCTGCTTAAGGAAGCCTCGCTCAAGCCCGATGTCCGGACACTGATCATGGGTCTTACGGAAGCCGAGGCGGTCAAGCTGTTTGCGAACACCTATCTCGCGCTTCGCGTCTCCTTCTTTAATGAACTGGACACCTATGCCGAGTCCAAACAGCTCAGCACAAAGGACATTATTGACGGAGTATGCCTCGACCCGCGCATCGGCACCCATTACAACAACCCGAGCTTCGGTTACGGCGGATACTGCCTTCCGAAAGATACCAAACAGCTTCTCGCCAATTATCAGGATGTACCGGAAAATCTGATTGAAGCGATCGTCCGCAGCAATTCCACCAGAAAGGATTACATTGCCGGACGCGTTCTGGAAATTGCCGGCGCCTACAGCCTTGGCTCCTCATATGATTCTGAATTTGAGATCACCGCAAACAACATTACGATCGGTGTCTACCGGCTGACCATGAAGTCCAACAGCGACAACTTCCGCCAGTCTTCCATTCAGGGAATCATGAAGCGGATCAAGGCAAAAGGCGCATCCGTCATCATCTATGAGCCGACCCTGCAGGACGGCACCACCTTCTTCGGCAGCAAGGTCGTCAACAACCTGCAAAAATTCAAAAAGCAGAGCAGCTGCATCATCGCCAACCGTTACGATTCCGCACTGGATGATGTAAAGGAAAAGGTCTATACCAGAGATCTGTTCCGCAGAGACTGATCCAGCATAAAAAAGTTCGATTCTTCTCTCATTAAGGTAAGAGGACTCGAACTTTTCTTATGGTTCAGTAGCGGAATGTGCCTTCAAACACGATTTCTGCGCCTCCGGTCAGCGTGACGGTGTCGTTTTCAATGCGGACATACATGTCGCCGCCGGGCAGTTTAACCGTAATATCCGCGCCTTCCCGGCAGTAACCGAGCCGCACGGCTGCCGCGGCTGCGGCGCAGGCACCGGTTCCGCAGGCTAGCGTAGCGCCGTTACCGCGCTCCCATACACGGACCCGCAGCGTACATGCGTCCACCACGCGCACAAACTCGATGTTTGCCCGGTCCGGGAAGATCGGCGCATATTCAAGCGCCGGACCGATCCGTTCAAGATCCAGTGCGTCCAGCTCCTTCCGGAAGATCACACAGTGCGGATTTCCGACAGAAAGACATGTGATCCGGTAAGTTTCATCATTCAGCACATACGGCATATCCACGATGGGATTCACGGAAGCTTCCGCCGGAATCTGCTCTGCATTCCAGTGGATCTCTCCCATCTCAACGGATACCGTGCCGACCCTGCCGTTATTGGTATAGACATGAACGGTTTTGATTCCCTCTGCGGTCTCGATGCACATCACATCCTTCACCGCGATTTTTTTGTCGTACAGATATTTTGCGATACAGCGGAGGTTGTTGCCGGCCATGCGGCCTTCGGTTCCGTCCCTGTTGAAGCTGCGCATTTTTGCGTCTGCCGTATCGGAATGTTCAATCAGCACGATGCCGTCCGCACCGATGCCGTAGTGATGTTCGCACAGTGTGACGCAGAGTGATTCCGGACTGGTGATGCGTCCGTCAAAGTTCTCAATGAAGATGTAGTCATTGCCGCAGTCATGCATTTTGGTAAACGGAATATCTTCCGCCGCGGTGCGCATAGCGTTGATATCCACAAGTTCGGTATTATGCACGCTGTAATGGCTTGCGATCATGTCGCAGAGCGCATCCGCCGTATCGACGCTGGTCAGACATGGAATATTCAGCAGCATCGCTTTCTGATGCAGAACGGTATAGTCCCCCATCGTTTCATCCTTCACCGCACCGGTGTAGATGATATAGCTGAGCTTTCCGTCTTCCATCAGATGAATGATTTCATCATTTTCCGTCGCATTTGCGACAGAGGTCACTGCGATTCCCATGGTCCGGATGGTATCTGCCGTACCGGTTGTCGCATACAGCTTCATGCCAAGATCATGGAGCTTGCGTGCAACATCCAGGATTTCCTGGTAGTCGTGCGTATCCACACTGATCAGCACGCCGTTGTGTTCGTGGCTGCGCAGATCCGGCACACGGAACCCTGCGGCGGTCAGACCTTTGAACAGCGCTTCGGGAAGTGTTCTTCCGATGCCGAGCACTTCACCGGTGCTCTTCATTTCCGGTCCGAGGATCGAATTGGCGTCACTCAGTTTTTCAAACGAGAAGACCGGCACCTTGACACAGCTGTACGGCGGAATCGGATGCAGACCGGTTCCGTATCCAAGCGACACAAGATCCTTCCCCAGCATGACATTGGACGCAAGATCCACCATCGGCACACCGGTCACCTTGGAGA
>CAMOOA010000053.1 GCA_946621045.1 uncultured Erysipelotrichaceae bacterium | reverse complement strand
GCGCCATGTCGACCATCAGGTATGCGCCGCATGCGTCCGCAATGGAACGGAACTCTTTGAAATCCAGGGCACGGGAATATGCGCTTGCGCCGGCAACGATCATCTGCGGCTGAAGCTCAAGTGCTTCCTTGCGGAGCTGATCATAGTCGATACGCTCCGTTTCCTTGTTCACGCCGTAGGAATAAAAGTCATACAGCTTTCCGGAGAAGCTCACCTTTGCGCCGTGCGTCAGGTGTCCGCCTGCCGCAAGATCCATGCCGAGGACCTTGTCGCCCGGCTTGAGAACGGAGAAGTAGACGCCCATGTTGGCCTGCGATCCGCTGTGGGGCTGGACGTTGGCGTGCTCTGCGCCGAACAGTTCGCATGCGCGGCTGCGCGCAAGATCTTCGATCACATCGACGTTCTCACATCCGCCGTAGTACCGTTTCCCCGGATAGCCTTCCGCATATTTGTTCGTGAGAATCGAGCCGGAAAGTTCACGTACTTCCTCAGAACAGTAGTTTTCCGATGCAATCAGTTCAATGTTTTCGCGCTGACGCTTTCCTTCCGCGCTAAGTGCTGCCTGCAGTTCCTGGTCAATCATCTGTTTTCCTCCTCAGTGCCTGATTCATCTGTTCGATCGTGATCGGACCCTCCCGCAGGATCTTCACGGTTTCTCCGGTGAGATCTGCGATCGTGCTGGCCCGGTTGTAGAATACAGTACCTTCAAGGATGCCGTCGAGCTTCGGACAGGCCGCCTCGATTTCTTCCGGCGTCCTGCATTCCGGCATGCCTGACTGATTTGCGCTTGTCATGAACAGCGGTGTTCCGACAGCTTCGATCAGCTTCTTCAGCTGTTCGCCCGTCGCAAGCCGGATCGCCAGTGTTCCGTTCGGACCGGATACTTCGGCCGGAACGCTGTCCTTCGCCTTCAGGATCACGGTCAGCGGACCGGGCATGAAGGCATGGATAATCGTCTCCGCCGTATCGGACACCTCCGCGATCGAGCGCAGCTGTGCCGCATCGGCGCACATGACGGGAAACTGTTTGGACCGCGGCCGGTTCTTGACTTCATACAGCCGGTTCATTCCTTCTTCCGAGATCCGTGCGCATACGCCGAATACCGTATCGGTTGCGGCCGCTATACAGCCGTCCTGTTTCAGGACTTCTGCGGCGGCGCTGATTTCTTCATATCCAAACCGTCTCATATTCCCTTTTCTCAGCGGAACACACTCACCAGCATGCTCATCACGACAAGGATGACCATGACGGCCATGAAATACCGCATCCAGACTTTATTTCTGTTCATAACGAGACGTATCATAACATGAAATTAAAAAAATAAACCCTCAAGTTGAGAGTTTACTTTAAGCGGACCATTTTTCCGAACACCGCATAGCGTCCTTCCGAGGCATCATAGCGGCAGGTGGACAGACCGAGGATCTGATCCTCTTCGGTAATTACCGTATCTGTCTGAAAGGTGCTGTTTGCGCGGATATTGTCGATGAAATTCATGAATTCCGCGCCGTCGGTGAACGACGTCTGATTGTAAGTTGAATACGCATCGCCGAGCACATCCGCAAACGGCTCAACGCGGTAAACCGCTTCCGGGGTCTGAAGCACGAAGTAAGGATGCGCCTCGAGGAAGCCTTCCTGCCGGTAGCCTTCCAGGTCGGCGAACATCGAGCCGTTGCGCATGTGGTGCGCATACAGCATGCTGTTACGGTCGCTGAAGTCCCCGTGATTCGCCGCATCAAGGAAGACACAGCCGGTATGGTTGGTTTCCTTTGTGAACAGATGCTCGAGATAGAATTCATTGTCCTGTCCCTGCACGACCGGATAGTCGATCTGCGTTCCGGGAACCGTGATCCATGCGACGATGTCGGAATTGATTTCTGCCAGGGCCGCAAAGTCAGCCGGTGTGTATTCAATGTTCAGGCCGTCTTCCGCCGGCAGTTCTTCCGGCGCATTCCCGCTGTTCGTTTCCGTCAGCTTCGAATAGGCATTCATGCCTTCCCGGTACGCCTTGTTTCCGAGATACAGCTGGAAACCGGACCAGCCGCCGGTGATCAGGGAGGCAACCAGAATGATCCTGAGCAGGATCCTGGCGCCGGGCTTCAGTTTCTTTCCCTTCTTTTTCTGCGACCGGTGCTCCGCCGGCTTCGGTTTTTCCGTTTCCGGTATATCGCTGATCTTCAGCCCGGTTGTCTGTTCCAGTCCGTCTTCTCCGTCATCACGGATCCGGACAACTTCCGTCTCCATCAGTCCCGCTTCCGGGTCCTGTTCATATTCTTCGCCGATTTCCTTATCGGCCGGTTCCAGTTCACGCATGGGGATCACCTCTTTCTTCCGTCACTTCCGGACAATTGAAATATACGAACAGCATCCGGTCCTTGCCGTTCATGTCCTTGCGGATCTCAAACTTTGCTTCCGGCAGGGCCTCCTTCACGAGCGCGCTCATCGCCTCCCGCTGATTCCAGCCCATCTCAAAGGCCATGAAGGCCTTTTCCTTCAGCACGGACCGGCAGTCCGCAAATACCTCACGGTAAAATTTCAGTCCGTCTTCCCCGCCGAACAGCGCCACGTGCGGTTCAAAATCCACCACAGAGTGCTCCATTTCCTCATCCGAGGGAATGTACGGCGGGTTGCATACAAGTACATCATACTTCTTTTCCGCCGCAATCAGCGGTTTTAACATATCTCCCGCATAAAACGTAATGCGGGCGCCGTTGTTTTCCGCATTGATCCGCGCCGTCGCAAGCGCCGGTTCAGAGATATCCGTGGCGTCCATGACGACCCGCGGCTCCTCGCACGCCAGCGTCACCGCAATCGCCCCGCTTCCGGTGCCGACATCCACGCATTCCACCGGTCCTTCCGGGAAGCAGCGGTCAATGCCCGCAAGAATCCTTGCGCAGAGTTCTTCCGTTTCCGGGCGCGGAATCAGAACATCGCCGTTGACGGTGAAGCGATAGCCGTAGAACCAGGAATAGCCCAGGACATGCGCCATCGGCTCCTGATTCAGAATCCGCTCCATGCCTGCGGAAAATGCTTCCGCAAGATCCTTTGGCATTTCCTCATCATAATGCAGGTAGAGATTGTAGCGCTCGGTCCGGGCGATCTCCACGAGAAACGCCATGACGGTCTCTGCCGGCACATCGCAGGCTTCACAGCGCGCTTCATACTGTCTTACCGCTTCCGCAAATGTCATTCCGCATTCTCCAGTTTCTTTTTCTCGTCATCTGCCTGCAGGGCATCGATCACATCCTGCAGACGGCCTTCCATCACCCGGTCCAGCTGGGTGATCGTAAACCCGATCCTGTGATCGGTGACGCGGTTCTGCGGATAGTTGTAGGTGCGGATCTTTTCCGCGCGGTCGCCGGTGCCGATCTTGGCACGGCGGATCTTCCCTTCCGCTTCCTCGCGCTGGCGCCGGTATTCCTCATAGACCCGCGAGCGGATCAGCCGCATTGCGGTCTCCCGGTTTTCAATCTGGCTGCGGCCCTCCTGGCAGTTGACGGTGATGCCGGTCGGCACATGCACGATCCGGACCGCACTGTCGGTTTTGTTTATATGCTGGCCGCCGGCTCCGCTGGCACGGTGCGTTTCGATCGTCAGATCCTTCGGATCGATTTCAACGTCCGCATCTTCCGCTTCCGGCTGACAGAGCACGGTTGCGGTGCTTGTCTGAATGCGGCCCTGCGACTCCGTCTTCGGCACACGCTGCACACGGTGCGCTCCGCTTTCAAACTTGAGCGCCTTGTACACATCATGGCCCTTGATTTCAAAAATGATCTGCGAGAATCCGCCGGCTTCCGATTCGGATGCCTCAAGGACATCCACCTTCCAGCCGCAGCCTTCCGCATATTTCACATACATGCGGTAAAGATCTCCCGCAAAGATATTGCCCTCATCGCCGCCGGCGCCGCCGCGGATCTCCATGATCACATTGTGATCGTCATCCGGATCCTGCGGAATGAGCAGCCGCTGGATCTTCTCCAGCAGTTCCTCCTGTTTCGGCGTGCACTCCGCAAGTTCTTCTTCAGCCATCGCCTTCAGTTCGGGATCACTGTCATGTTCGAGTTCATGCGCCTCGCTGATTCTTCCGTCAAGCTCCTGCAGCTCACGGCGGGCATCCACCAGCGCGGTCAGTTTCGCCTGGGCACGGGATAGTCTGGTTACCTGGCGCGGGTCTTTGAGAACTTCTTCCGACATCAGCTGTTCGCTGATCGAATCGTATTCCTGCTGGATTTCCGCAAGACGCGCGCGCATCGCTTCAATATTCATCGTTACTGTCTCCTGAACAGAAGACCGGATCGTTATTCCTTCCAGTCTCTGAGTTCCGGCTTAGAGCCGAAGTTGTGATGCAGCTTCCGGAGCGCCTTGTTTTCCAGCTGGCGGATCCGCTCCCGCGTCACATTGCATTCCTTTCCGACATCCTCAAGCGTATGAACGATGCCGTCATCAAGTCCGAACCGCATCCGGAGGATCTTCTGTTCGCGCTCATTGAGTGTCAGAAGAATCCGGTCGATCTCCTCGCGCAGAAAACGGTTGTTCGCATACGCTTCCGGATTGACGGTGCTGGTATCCTCGATAAAGTCCTGAAGGGTGGAGTTTTCCTCCTCACCCGCCGGAGTTTCCAGGCTGACCGGATCCATCGCGATCTTGAGGATTTCCTCAACGCGCTCGGCGGTCATGCCTTCCATGCGGGAGGCAATTTCACTGCTCGTCGGTTCCTTTCCGAGTTCCTGAAGCAGGTCTTTCTCGACCCGCTTGACCTTCATGATCTGTTCTCCCATATGCACCGGCAGACGGATATCCCGCGACTGATCCGCAATTGCGCGGATCATCGACTGACGGATCCACCAGGTCGCATAGGTGCTGAACCGGAATCCCTTCGTATAGTCAAATTTGGCAACGGCGCGCATCAGCCCCATATTGCCTTCCTGAATCAGATCCTGCAGGGAAAGTCCCCGCTTCATGTACCGCTTGGCGATGGAGACAACAAGCCGGAGGTTCGAGTTGATCAGAAGCTGTCTTGCGGCTTCATCTCCCTCCGCAGCCTTCTTCGCGGCATCGCGTTCCTGTTCCGCAGTCAGAAGCGGAATCTCGCCGATTTCCTGAAGATAGATACGGACACTGTCAGAGGTTTGCGTTCTGCGGCCGTAGTCCTGGTAGGGCTCCGGCGTGCGTTCCGTGTCCTCTTCCTCTTCGCCGTCTTCCTCCTCATCGTCCAGCACATCATCGGAGGGTTCCGGTTCATCCAGAATTGCGGCTTCCTCCGGCGCAATGAAAATATCATGGTCACTGCACCAGTCAAACAACGCATCCTCGTCTTCCTCGCTCAGGTGCGCCTTTTCCGCGCGCTCCTGAACAAATTCCGCACTGATCACCTCTCCGGCACTGCTGCGACGGGCCAGTTCAGCCTCCAGCTGTTCCAGTGCGGCTCCGCTATTGATTTTCTTCTCCTCTGCCATCAGGTACTCCTTTCCCTTTTGACTTATACGAAATATTTTAACACAAGCCAGAGCACGCAAGAATGTACGGGCAAAAGAAAACCCCCATATGCTGAGGGTTTGCTTTTCCGATTTTTCCGGGCAGGGTAATTACTTGAGTCCGTACTTCTTGTTGAACTTCTCGACACGACCCTGAGCCTGTGCGAATCTCTGACGTCCGGTATAGAACGGATGGCAGTTCGAGCAGGTGTCTACCTTGATTTCCTTGAGTGTGGAACCCGTAACGAATTCGCTGCCGCAGCTTGTGCATACGACCTTGCACTCATAGAACTTCGGATGGATGTCCTTCTTCATGTTCGTCTCCCTTCTGCCTTGAGCCTCATGCGTGCTCAAAGAAAGTGCTTATGTAATATATCATGCCCGTCCTGTTTCAGGCAAGTGTTTCATCAATTTTTTCCCGCCGGATGACAGCGCCGAGGGCACGGAGCTTGCCGTCGATATTGTCATAGCCCCGGTCGATATGATACACATCGTGGATCTCGGTCTCCCCTTCCGCAAGCAGGCCGGCGATCACAAGCGCGGCGCCGCAGCGAAGATCCGTTGCGGTCACGCGGTCGCCATAGAGCTTTGAAGGTCCCTTGACTGCACACTTGCCGTTGTACAGTTCAATGCTGGCGCCCATCCGCTGCAGTTCCAGGCAGTGCTTGAAACGTTCGGTATAAATGGTATCCGTCACTTCACTGATGCCTTCCACCTGGGTAAGCAGCGCGGTCAGCGGCTGCTGGAGGTCGGTCGCAAACCCCGGATAGGGCTTCGTTGTGACATCTGCCGCATGCATGTGATCGGATCTGCGGACAAGAATTGAGTCGATGCCGATTTCAAGATCCGCTCCCATTTCCGTAAGCTTTGAAGTCAGCGCCTCAATATGCTTGGGAATGACATTGTTGATGCGCATCTCATCCGAGCAGGCAGCCGCCATGATGACAAAGGTGCCGGCTTCGATCCGGTCCGGAATGATCTCGTGATAACAGCCCTGAAGCTGCTTCACGCCTTCGATCGTGATGACGTTAGTGCCGGCGCCGCGGATATTGGCGCCCATGTTGTTGAGCAGGGTCGCCACATCGATGATCTCCGGCTCCTTTGCGGCGTTTTCAATAATCGTGCGGCCGTCCGCATATACAGCGGCCATCATGATGTTGATGGTGGCGCCGACGGAAGAGATATCCAGGAAGATCTTGGCTCCCTTCAGATGCTCTGCCTGAATCGTATAGCAGCCCTTTTCATATTCCACGCTTGCGCCGAGCGCCTCAAATCCCTTGATGTGCAGGTCGATCGGACGCGGTCCCAGATAGCATCCGCCCGGCATCTTCATCCGGACATAGCCGTATTTCCCGAGCAGCGCACCCATAAAGTAGTAGGATGCGCGGAGCTTGGTAATGACATCCGCGTCAAGATCGGTATTCTTCATGCATGTCGGATCAATGATGAGATGGTCTTCCTTTTCCGTCACATCGCATCCGAGAATGCGGAGAATCCTGGAGAGCGAATCCACATCCGCGATTGCCGGCACCCCGCTGATCGTCACCGGTCCGCCGGCCAGAACTGCGGCCGGAATCAGGGCGACCGTCGCATTTTTTGATCCGGATACTTTTACTTCACCGTTAAGACGGTGTCCGCCTTCTATCTTAATAACCTCTCGCATCAGGGTTCCTCCTCGAGTATATGATCTGCCAGTTCAGAGGCAGCTTTGATAATTCTGTCCGCCCGGGTCTGATCCTGCGAAAACCGGACGTCTTTTCGTGCATACACGGTCATGCCGGCGCGTTTTCCCGCCAGGATGCCGGGGGTGCTGTCTTCATAGACGGCGCATTCTTCCGGCCGTACGCCGAGCGTTTCCGCCGCCTTCAAATAAATCATCGGATCCGGCTTTGCGCGCTCCAGATCCTCGGAAGAAATCACGCAGTCAAAGTAATTCCGGATTCCCATCGCATCCAGGCTGCGGGCAATCACATGCGGCGTATTGCTTGAACAGCATGCCATCCGCAGACCTGCCTGTTTCAGCCGCTCCAGCGTTGCCGGAATATCCGGAAACATCACCGCCCGGTAATCCAGCGGATTCGCCGCGTTCCGGGCAAGCCAGCGCTGCCGGATCTCATTTCCGGTATAGGCGCCTTCCAGAAGATCATAGAGGATCTTCCATGTTCCGTCGGCTGTCGTTCCTACTACCGCGTAGATCGGTTCTTCGGGACCGGTATAGCCGAGTTCCCGCATGACATCGACGGTGATGTCCATATAAAAACCTTCACTGTCGTAAAGAATTCCGTCCATGTCAAACAGTACTGCTTTTTTCATCGGCTTTCTTCCCGGGGTTATTCTACTTTATTTGCGCCGCAAAGCCAACACGAAACCGCGCGGCCTATTGCGGCAGGCGAAAGAAAAGGAGAGCCGTATCAGCAATGCCAGTAAGTTAAGGACATTGACAAAAGAATGGATTTCTCCTATGCGGGGAG
>CAMOOA010000052.1 GCA_946621045.1 uncultured Erysipelotrichaceae bacterium | reverse complement strand
ACGATTCCATACAGAAAAGTGTGAAGTGTGCATGGTTTATAAAGATTTGATAAAATAGCCGTGTTTGAGGAGAAAAGAGAAAACATGAGTGAAATCAATTCCAGCAACTGCAATCATAACTGCGAAGGATGCTCTGCAAACTGCGGAGACCGTACTGCCCCGCAGGATATGAAAATCGCGCTGCATCCGCGCAGCACGGTTAAGCATGTAATCGGCATCGTATCCGGAAAGGGCGGTGTCGGCAAATCGTTTGTCGCGAGTCTGCTTGCGAGCGAACTTCAGCGCAGAGGGAACCGTACCGCTGTGCTTGACGGAGATATTACCGGTCCGTCCATGGCGAAAGTATTCGGTATTACCGAAAAGATGTACGGAGACGGCGAGCTTGCCTATCCGGCTAAGACACCCGGCGGCATCCAGATCATCAGCGCAAACATGATGCTTGATACGGATGATCAGCCGGTGATCTGGCGCGGCCCGATCGTTGCCGGTGTGATCCGGCAGTTTTACCAGGAAGTGTTCTGGGATGACGTCGACTATATGGTGGTTGATATGCCTCCGGGAACGAGTGATGTACCGCTTACGGTATTCCAGTCCCTTCCGCTTGACGGAATCATCGTTGTGGCATCCCCGCAGGAACTCGTCGGCATGGTTGTCGAAAAGGCAATCAACATGGCGAATATGATGAATATTCCGCTGCTCGGCCTTGTGGAAAACATGAGCTATGTCGAATGCGGTGAGTGCGGAGCTCATATTGAGATTTTCGGAACCTCCCATATCGATGAGATTGCCGCAAAATACAATATCCCTGTGCTCGCAAAGATTCCGATGCGCGAAGGGTATGCACAGGCCGGAGACAACGGCACGATCGAGGAGCTCGAAGTGCCTGAAATCAAGGCTGTCGCTAACGCTGTCACAAAAGCCGCATAAATTCACACGATATTCACATTGACCGAATATACTCAATTCCAGGAGAACGATATGACGAAGATACTGATAGTCGATGATGAAGTAAAGATCCGTGAGATGATCCGCAAGTATGCCGCGTTTGAGGGATTCGAAACCGATGAAGCGGCAGACGGTCTTGAGGCGGTCGAAAACTGTGAACGGACGAATTACGACCTTATCGTAATGGACATCATGATGCCGAATCTTGACGGTTTTTCTGCGGTCCGTGAGATCCGCAAGACCCGTCCGGGCATTCCGGTGATCATGCTGTCGGCGCTCGGCGAAGAGTATGACCGCATCCACGGATTTGATCTCGGTGTTGATGATTATGTTGTAAAACCGTTTTCGTCCAAGGAACTGATGATGCGGATCCATGCGATCCTCAAGCGGGTCAACCCGGCTTCCGGAAGTGCGGATGTATTCCGCATGAACGATATGGAAATCGACTTCAGCGCACGCACTGTCTCCATCCGCGGCGAGCGGATCAATCTTTCCCCAAAGGAGTATGAACTGCTGGTTTATCTGGTGAAAAATGCCGGCATTGCGCTCACGCGGGAACAGATTCTTCGTACGGTGTGGGGCTATGACTTTTTCGGAGACGACCGGACACTGGATACGCATATCAAGCTTCTGCGGAAAAACCTCGGTGATTACAGCAGTTATATCGTTACCCTGAGAGGAGTTGGGTACCGCTTTGAAAAAGAAAAGTCTGAGATTTAAGATCACGCTGTATCTGGCGGTGTTTGCCATCGGACTGATTGCGCTTCTGACTGTCTTTCAGACCTATCTTCTGGAGCCGATGTATGAAAAGTACAAAACAGATATGGTCCGGAAGGCGAGTGATGAAGTTGTCAGCGCGCTGCAGGAAGGAAACAGCAGTGATCTTACGGATACCATATGGTCGGTGAGTGCGGAGAATGATACCTGTGTGCGTATTATTGATACGGAAGGCATCGATCAGGTAACAGGAAACATGGGCTGCGTTCTTTACCGGATGAATACTCGCGAGATTCTGGAACAGTACGACCTTGCCCGTGCGAACAACAACGAATATCTTGCGACCACCGAAGGAATGGGAATTCCCGGCGGTCCGCAGATTGGAAGAGAGCCGCCCGGCGGGAAGGCGGAAATGAAGAATCTGACCCTGACCCGGATCGTGGACTCCGATTACGGAACATCTGTCGTCATGGTTTATGCAGGTCTTTCTCCGGTCAATGCCACGATTCAGACGCTGCGGCTTCAGATCCTGTATATCGCAGGAATCCTGTTTATCTCCGTTCTGCTTCTGGCATGGTTCATGAACCGGACCATTGCCAGTCCGCTGATGAAGATCAACGAAGCCGCCAAACAGCTTCCGGAAGGGAAGTATGAGACGGATCCGACCACCGATGTGTATCAGGAAGCTCAGGAACTGAACTACACCCTGACACAGGCGGCTGCGGATATTCAGAAAGCGGATCAGGCAAAGCGTGATCTGATTGCGAATGTTTCGCATGATCTGCGCACGCCGCTGACCATGATCAAAGGATACGGTGAGATGATGCGTGATCTTCCGGGTGAGAAGACCGATGAAAACCTGGATGTCATTATCAATGAGAGTGAGCGGCTGAAATTCCTTGTAGATGATCTGCTGGATCTTTCAAAACTGACGGACCACGTTGTGGAACTGCACAGGACTTCATTCTCAATGAGCGATCTTGTGCGCCGCAATGTGCAGAAATACCATTTTTACCACAAGCAGGACGACTTTGAAATAAAGATTTCATGTGAAGACGGCCTGATGGTCTTTGCGGATGAAAGCAGAATGGAACAGGTCTTTAACAATTTCATGACCAATGCCGTGAATTATTCCGGCAATTCCAAAATGATTGAGGTACGCGCATTCCGGAAAAACGGGAACGTACGTGTTGAAGTGGAAGATCACGGGGAAGGAATTCCGAAGGAAAAACTCAATGATATCTGGGACCGCTTCTACAAGATCGACAAGGAACATGTGCGGCGTACAGATTCCAGCGGTCTCGGACTGAATATCTGCCGGCATATCCTGGAGCTCCATGAGGCTCCGTACGGTGTCGTCAGTGAACTCGGGAAAGGAAGCACATTCTGGTTTGAACTTCAGGAAACGGACGGTTTACAGTAAAACTGAAGCAGCACCGGTCCGATACTGATACAATAAAAAGACAGGGCGCTGCCCGCCCTGATTTACAAATGAAGGAGAATGTATGAAAGACATTAAAGGAACAGAAACAGAAAAGAATCTTGCCTATGCATTTGCCGGCGAAAGCCAGGCCCGCAACAAGTATGACTACTGGGCAAGCAGAGCCAAGAAAGACGGTTATGAGCAGGTTGCGGCAACATTTGCGGAAACAGCGCTCAATGAAAAAGAACATGCCAAGATGTGGTTCAAGCTTCTGCAGGGCGGAAAGATCCATGACACGGAAGACAATCTGATGCAGGCGGCTGCCGGTGAACATGAAGAATGGACCGACATGTACAAAACATTTGCGGAAAAGGCAGACGAGGAAGGCTTCCCCGAGATTGCGGCGCAGTTCCGCGGTGTTGCGGCAATTGAAAAGGAACACGAGGAACGCTACAACAAACTGCTTGCCAACATCAAGAGCGGTGAAGTGTTTGCCCGCAAGGATGAAGTGACCTGGCAGTGCCGCAACTGCGGTGCAATCGTTGTTGCCAAGGAAGCACCGGAAGAGTGCCCGGTATGCGCGCATCCGAAGGCATACTTTGAACTGAAGCGCGAGAACTACTGATGTCAGAGTTCGTTTACAGACCAAGAGGTACGTGTTCCACCGAAATGCGGTTTGAACTGGAGGACGGCATCATTCAGAGTCTTCGCGTCATGAACGGCTGCAACGGCAATCTCAAGGGAATTGCGGCGCTTGTTCAGGGACAGAAGATCGAAGATGTCATTGAACGTCTGGAAGGAATCAGATGCGGACTTCGTCCGACTTCCTGTCCGGATCAGATCGCAAAAGGATTACGGACATATCTCGAAACGAAATGAAAGATCCCTGCAAAACAGGGATTTTTTCATTGGATGATTTACATTTTACATTAATTGAAAATTGCAAATATTTGTAAACAGACTATATACTGTTATCATCGGGGAGAAAGAACATGCCAAAAACAGCATCAAAACCTAAAGGAAAAACGATCGGAGAACATCTGATCACAATGATCCGCAGCAGCGGAATGACACAAAAAGATTTTTCGGAACGTACCGGAATCCCGCAGAGTACGATTAGTGACTGGAAGGGAAAAAAACTTAATCCGTCGTCGGATAAGATTCTTCCGATTTGTGATGTTCTTGGTGTTTCGCCGTATGAAGTGCTGGCGGCAGGCCGCAAGGGGAAGAAATTCAATCCGGACCGTATTGAAATCCGTACGGATTCTGATGAATATGCACTCCTTGAGCTTTATCGGAGTCTTCCGTCCCGTCAGAAAGAACGTGTTGTCGGGTACGTGCAGGCAATTGCCGACGAAAAGAAGAAGCGCTGATTTTGCATACGGCAGTCTCACAGGCTGCCGTTTTACTTATCGTAAAACTTCTGCAGAACGATTTTCATGAATACCGTGAATCTGGAGGTTATGTATGTCTGATTATTTCGGCAGTGAAACCCCGAAACTTGGATTCGGGCTGATGCGTCTTCCCCGCAAGGGCGGACTTATAACGGATGCGGAACAGGTCAGAGAAATGGTTGATCTGTTCATGGAGGCAGGATTTACATATTTTGACACGGCATTTATCTACGCCGGATCAGAGGCGGCGATCCGCAAGGCGCTGGTGGAGCGGTACCCGCGTGATTCCTATACGCTTGCGACCAAGATCAATGCGTTTCTGATGGCACCGACAGAAAAGGCCGCCAAAAATCAGTTCTATACCAGTCTGAAGCGGACCGGCGCCGGGTATTTTGATTATTATCTTCTGCATTCCATCAAGGAAAACAACTATCAGAAATATGAACGGTTTCATCTGTGGGATTTCGTAAAGGAACAGAAGGAAAAGGGAACCATCCGGCACTTCGGGTTTTCCTTTCATGATGACCCGCAGCTGCTTGATCAGATCCTGACGGCACATCCGGAAGTTGATTTTGTACAGCTTCAGATCAATTATGCCGATTGGGAAAACCCTGCGGTCACTTCCCGTGAAAACTATGAGACGGCACGCCGGCACGGCAAATCCATTGTTGTTATGGAACCGGTAAAGGGCGGAACGCTTGCCAACCCGCCGGAAGCGGTCCGGGACCTGTTTGAAGCGTACCATCCGGAGATGTCCTGCGCTTCCTGGGCGATCCGGTTTGCGGCATCCCTTGACGGGATCATCACGGTGCTTTCCGGAATGTCCAGCGTTGCGCAGATGAAAGACAATATCTCATTCATGAAGGATTTCAAACCGTTGAATGAAGAGGAACAGAAGATCATACAGGAGGCGCAGCGGCTGATCGGAATGTCATCCACCGTACAGTGCACGGCATGCAGTTACTGCACCGAAGGATGCCCCAAACAGATTGCAATTCCGGATATCTTCCGGGCGATGAATCTGCGGCTTGGAAACGGACAGGTTCAGGAAGCTGCCGCGGCATATCAGGCCGCAACGGAAAACAGGTCGAAAGCTTCCGACTGCATCCGCTGCCGGAAATGCGAAGCGGCGTGTCCCCAGCATCTTTCCATTACCGATCATCTTTCCAGAGCTGCGGAGATGTTTGAAGCACACATCTGAGAGTACCCGGACAGAATGATTTATGACTTCACATTCTGTCCGGTTTCTGTACAATATTGAATATATGTTTATTTATCTGATACTGATTGCCGGTCTGACATGTCTGGACCAGCTTACGAAAGCACTGATCGCATCGAATCCTTCCGCCTGCGCAAATCTTGAAGTGATTCCGGGTTTTTTCTATATTACCTACGTAAAAAATGCAGGAGCTGCCTGGAGTATGCTGTCGGGGCAGCGGGTTCTGCTGTCGCTGATCTCCGCGGCAGCAATCATCGGCATGCTGTATGTACTGCAGGGCACGGTAAAAAAGAAGCAGAAGCTGAACTCTCTTGCGCTTTCCCTGATGATTGCGGGAGCGCTCGGCAATCTGATTGACCGCCTTGCATTCGGTTCGGTCCGTGATTTCCTGAATTTCTTTATCTTCGGCTATGATTTTCCGGTATTCAACGTTGCGGATATCTGTCTCACCATCGGTGTATGTCTTCTGATTCTTGCCACGATACTGGAACCGGACAGTGCCGGGAAAGCGGAGGGCAGCAGTCATGCATGAACTGACGCTTACAGCGGAAATTTCCGGCATCCGTCTTGACCGCTATCTTGCGGATCATACCGATCTTTCCAGAAGCCGGATACAGACGCTCTGCGAGCAGGGTGCCGTTACGGTAAACGGGAAACCCGCAAAACGTTCGCTGAAACTCAGTGAAGGAGATGTCATTTCTGCGGCTGTTCCGGAAGATGAACCGCTTGATGTCAGAGCGGAGAGTATTCCGCTTGATATTCTTTATGAAGATTCCGATATTATCGTCATAAACAAGCCGAAGGGAATGGTTGTCCATCCCGCAGCCGGCGTTTATTCCGGTACGCTGGTAAATGCGCTTCTTTACCACTGCACGGATCTTTCCGGCATCAACGGTGTACTTCGTCCGGGAATCGTTCATCGGATCGACAAGGATACGACCGGCTGTATTGTTGCCTGCAAGAATGATCAGGCACACCGGGAGATTGCGCGTCAGCTTGAATCCAAAACCTGTCACCGGGAATATCTTGCGCTTTGCGACGGTGTAATCGAGCATGATGAGGGAACGATCGATGCGCCGATCGGACGCGATCCGCGGGACCGTAAAAAAATGACAGTGATCGAAACCAACAGCAAGGAAGCACGCACGCATTTTACGGTGCGCGAGCGCTTCCGTGCCCATACACTTGCGGAATGCCGGCTGGAAACTGGCCGCACACATCAGATCCGCGTTCATATGAAGTTCATTCATCATCCGGTTACCGGTGATCCGGTCTACGGCAGTGCATGCCGTCTGATGGATACACAGGGACAGGCTCTGCATGCGTACCGTCTGTCACTCGTGCATCCTCGCACCGGCGAAGCGATGACGTTTGAGGCGCCGCTTCCGGATTACTTTACTGCTTTGCTTGCATTACTGAGAGAAAACGAATTATGAAACAGGAACGCCGAATCCCGGCAACGAAAACAATCGTGGTCATTTGTGCCCTGATCAATCTTGTGATCGGATACTGGCCGTCCGCTCTGAGTTCAACAGAGCGGGCAATTCTTTTCGGTGCGTATTACAAGGCGTTTATTGCGGCCGGTGAATGGTGGCGGATGCTGACGGTCGGGTTTGTTCATGTTTCGATCATGCATCTGTTTGTCAATATGATGAGTCTGATAGTACTCGGCCGCGCGTTGGAGCCGGCCTTGAAAACAGGACGGTTTCTGATTCTGCTGTACGGTTCGGTAATCGGCGGCAGCATCTTCTATTACTGCACGGGACGCAACGGCGTCGCAGTCGGACTGTCTGGAGGCTTATACGGCCTGCTTGCGGCATATGTCTATATGGTATGGCAGGGAGGCGCACTGCGTATTCCGCAGGTACGCGCTTCGGTTCTTCAGACGGTCGGCATCAACCTCATCATCAACTTCATGCCGGGCGTCGGATGGCGTGCGCATTTCGGCGGTGCGGTTACGGGACTTCTGATTATTATGATTCTGAACAGGAGGCAGGGGCAGGAGGAAGTGCGCAGAAACGCAATCCTTGCGCTTGCGGTGCTCTGTATCATATCAGTGTTTGAGATACGCAGAAGTTCGGATCTTTCCAGGGATGATATATATCTGCTTACGGACATGAATGTGCTGCAATTTGAATCGGAGCTCGGGCTGACTTCTTACGCGGGAATGATGGCAAAGAAACTGGACCGCGTTTATGATAGTGATTATCTGGAACAGGTGTTCCGCTAGGAGGCCGGCTTATGCCAAAACGTA
>CAMOOA010000051.1 GCA_946621045.1 uncultured Erysipelotrichaceae bacterium | reverse complement strand
ATTCTGTTCATCCGCAGTGAAAATGCGCTCCCTGACCGTATCAGAAAGCGCATCCGAGACATCTTATTTTTTCTTGCCGGCTATTTTTTTCAGACCTGCTCGGATATGACCGTTAGCCATATCCAGCATTCCTTCCGCCACATTGCCCGGGAATGTGCCGCCGCTTGAAATAATCGTTGCGCGCAGCGGAGAATCCGCGCCTGACATTACCATCATCCTGAACGTCGGGTTGCTGAAATCCACTTTGCCTCCGAATGCTTTCGCGATGGTCTTTACGGTCGAGTTGTACATGGATTTCATGATAAGGGACTTATCTTTCATCTCCATTGACGACATCTCCATGTCAAATCTACCTTTCACGATCTTCGGTTCCGGCTGGATCAGACCGCCGTACAGCATTTCAAAATCACTGTCTGACGCTTTTCCCTTCGGCGTTTCATACCAGCTGCCCGCCTGCCAGGAAGGAATTTCCACAGCCTCGCCTTCAACCGCAGCCTCCGCGGAAAGACGGATATCTTCAGAGGAAGCGCCGAGTTCAACGGTGTATGTTCCGCCGGGCACCTTCCATCCGTCGGACCATACCGCAAAACTGCGGTCATTCAGTTCAAAGGAGACTTCCTTTGTTTCCCCCGGTTCAAGGAACACCTTTGCAAAACCTCTGAGTTCACGCAGCGGACGATGGATTCCGTCCTGCGGTGCTTTCACATAAAGCTGAACAGTTTCCGCACCGGCTGTCTTTCCTGTATTCGTAATCTTCGCAGTGACGTGATTCTTATCCGCACGGATATCACTGTAGGAGAATTCCGTGTAGCTCAGACCGTATCCGAACGGGAAGCGTACGGGCACACCCGCCTTCTGATAATAACGGTATCCCACATAGATCCCTTCGCTGTAATGAGTGTATTTTCTGCCGAATGTTTCATAACTCGGAACATCTGTAACACGAAGCGGCCAGGTCTCCGTCAGCTTTCCGCTCGGATTGACCTTTCCGGTCAGCAGATTCGCGGCCGCAAGTCCTCCGGCCTGTCCCGGAAGACCCATATAAAGAACCGCCTTTACCCTGCTGATCCACGGAATCTCAACCGCACATCCGCAGAACAGAACAACAACGGTATTCGGATTGGCTTCCGCAACCGCTTCGATCATCCGCATATGGCCTGCAGGCATGTTCAGATTCTCCCGGTCGAAGCCTTCAGATTCATAAACATCCGGAAGGCCCGCGCAGACCACCGCAATCTTTGCGTTTTTCGCGGCGTTCACTGCGGTTGCCATATCCGTTACCTCGCCGTTTTCATTGCAGCAGGCAACATACGGAACATCAGGCATCGCATCATGAAGGCTGATCAGTTTCGCCGGATTGATATGGCTGGAGCCTGCACCCTGATAACGCATGTTTCCTGCCATGTCGCCGATCAGCACGATATCCTCCTGTTTCAGCGGAAGGATACCGTCTTCGTTTTTCAGAAGCACCGCACCGGCTTCCGCAACTCTTCTTGCGATATCGTTGTCCGCATCCGTGTCAAACGCTTCGCCTTTGTTCTGAAGCTCACCGATCAGCGCAAGACGGATCACACGTCCCGCGCATGCATCGACCGCGCTTTCCGGAAGTCTGCCGTCACGTACTGCTTCGGCCACTTTATCTTCCATATAGTCGCTTCCGCCCGGCATGGAAAGATCACAGCCGGCTTCCATTGCCTTCACACGATTACAGAGTGCGCCCCAGTCGGTAACGACAAGACCTTCAAAGCCCCACTCTTCGCGAAGGATATCATTCAGCAGTTTCTTATTGTCGCTGCAGTGCTCGCCGTTGATCATCGGATACGCGCACATGACCGTCGCAGGCTGCGCTTCCTTTACGACTCTCTCAAACGCCGGGAGATAAATCTCTCTCAGCGTGCGCTCGTCGAGCTGGCTGTTTCCGTTAAACCGCTTGTATTCCTGACTGTTCGCCGCAAAGTGCTTGAGACTCGTGCCGATGCCCTTGCTCTGGGCGCCCTGTACCCAGGCTGTTCCCATCTCGCCGGCAAGGAACGGGTCTTCCGAAAAGTATTCGAAGTTCCGTCCGCAGCGGGGATCCCGCTTGATATTGACACCGGGGCCGAGCACAACATTGACCCCATAGGAAAGACCTTCTGATGCGATGGCTGCTCCTTCTTCACGGATCAGTTCCCGATCCCAGGTCGCTCCGCTTGTGACAGCTGTCGGAAAGCAGGTCGACGGTTCGGATTCATTGACGCCCAGCATGTCCCCGGCGTTTTTCTGAACACGCATACCGTGAGGCCCGTCAGCCATTGTAATTGCAGGAATGCCGTGTTCGGGCATGGCCTTGCTGTGCCAGAAATCAGCTCCGTTGCAAAGACTGATTTTTTCTTCCAGTGTCATTCCGGAAAGTATTTCTCTGATTTTGTCTTCCATTGTCGTTAAATCTCCTTAGATTCCCGATTCATTCATCGCTTTGAGGATCATTTCATAGATGGGCTTCGCTTCCGCCGCATACGCAAGCAGAGAGGAAATCGGTTCGCCTTTCACATATTCGATCATCGGGTTGTTCAGCATCTCGGGCATGTACTGCTCAATGATCGGCTTCGCGGCGGGGTGTTCCAGCATGACGTTCAGCACAGTCTCCAATGTGTATCGGTCCTGTTCAAGGCGTGTCTCTGTATCATATTCATAATGATAAATACCGCTTCCGAGCTCCAGAGTTTCGTCTTTTTCCGGAAGTGTCAGCAGAGCAGTCGTGTTTGCCGGCACGGTCAGATCAATCGTGATCTTTCCGCGTTCGCATTTCCAGGCGGTCCGAATCGTTCCGTAAACACTTTCGTATGTCAGATCCGTATACGTAATTCCTTTTATAAAGCCGGGTTTTACCGCAAACCTGCGATAACCCGGTTCCAGTCTCTGCAGTCCGCAGAGCCGTGTGTAGATCCAGTATCCGATCGAACCGTAGGCATAGTGATTCAGGCTGTTCATGTTTGCCGGATTGAAACTTCCGTCCGGCATGATGGAATTCCATCGTTCCCAGATCGTCGTTGCGCCCATTTTCACTTCATACAGCCATCCGGGATTATCTTCCTGAAGCAGAAGTTTTCCGGCAACCGCATGTCTTCCGCTGTCGCTCAGCGCGAGGCAAAGGTACGGTGTTCCGATAAAGCCTGTGGTCAGATGCGTCTTATGCGCCGCGATGTTGTTCTCAAGTCTTGCCGCAACACCTTCCCTGAATTTTTCTTCAATAAGATTGAAATGCAGAGCGAGCGTCATGGCGGTCTGTGTTTCGCTGACAAGACGTCCGGTCTTTGTCACGTATTCATCACAGAAAGCCGCAAGAACCTTTTCCCGAAGCTCCCGGTATATTTTTTCATCCTCTGTTTTACCAAGAATCTTTGCGGTATCCGCCATGATCTGAAGCGTCCAGAGATAGCACACGTTCGCCGTGAAATAATCATCTGTCGCACCTTTTCTCTCATCTTCCAGACCGTTCATTTCCGCATCCAGTCCGAGCCAGTCGCCGTACTGGAATCCGGTCTGCCAGAGTCCGTTTTCATCGCACTGGCAGCGTACATATTCCGTCCAGGTCTTCATACTGTCATACTGCTCGGCAAGGACACGCGTATCACCGTATGTTTCATAGAGTGTCCAGGGAACGACCGTCGCGCAGTCGCCCCAGTAGGCAGCGCCGTTCTGACCGTCGGCGGAGCCGTCCGAAAGCACATCGGGAACGACCTGCGCCATACCGGTCACGGGATTCTGGTCTGCCGCAAGGTCCTTCAGCCACTTGCGCATGAACGGCATGATGTTCTGATGGAAGACCGCCGTCGGTGTGAACGCGGTCGCGTCGCCCGTCCATCCGAGACGCTCGCTGCGCTGCGGGCAGTCGGTCGGCACATCGAGATAGTTGTCTCTCTGTCCCCAGACGATATTCTGCTGCAGGCGGTTGATCCGCTCATCGGAGCAGCGGAAGCTTCCCGCTTCCTTCAGATCGCTGGAAAGATGGCAGGCGGTCAGTTCAATGGTCTGCTCTTCTTCCAGTCCTTCAAGACACACATAGCGGAATCCGTGGAACGTGAAGTGCGGACGAAGAATCTGTTCTTCTCCGTTCAGCGTATATGTGTCCGTCGCTTTGGCAAAACTCAGGTTGCCGGTATAGAAATTGCCGTTTTCGTCCAGGCTTTCCGCGTGGTGAAGAACGATCGTCTGTCCCTTTCTTCCGCGGATTTTTACTTCAACCCAGCCCGTCAGATTCTGCGCGAAGTCGAAGAGATGCTCACCATTGGGGGCTGTAAATTCTCTGCTTACAGGAAGTGTCATCAGGCAGCGGACAGGCTCGTTTTCCTGCGCTGTCAGTGTTTCATATCCGTACTCGAACAGCTGCGCATTGCCGCGTGCTTTTGTTTCGTATGTCCAGTCCTGTGTTTCACCGTCATAAATTTCCGAAAAACGGATCGTGCATTCGGATACACTCCAGCTTTCGTCAGTTCCGATCACCTCTTCGCTGCCGTCGGCATACGTGATAACAAGCATGGCAAGAAGCGCGGTCGTATCGCCGTAATGATTCGGAATCGGCATGAATCCCAGCGCGCCGGAATACCAGCCTTTGCCGAGCGTGAAGCGGAACTCGTTTTCTCCTTCAAGGAGATTCTCCGCTTTATATGTCTGATACTGCAGACGCTTATGATAACTTGTCCAGCCCGGCGCAAAATAGGTATTATCCAGTTTTTCCCCGTTCAGTTCAGCCTCATATAATCCGAGCGCCGATGCATAGACCCTTGCTTTAGCGACAGGTTTTGAAACAGTCACTGTTTTTGTGAATACCGGACTTGCGGTTTCTTCCTTTTCAAATCCGTGTGTGATCCACTTCGCCTTTCCTTCAAATGCAGTCCCTCTCAGAAGACCTGTTTCAAACTGCGCCGAAGCGGATGCGGTCTCGCCGTGGTTATCGGACACTGTAACTTCCCAGGTATAGATTGTGCGCGGCGCAAAATCCGCTCCAGCATATTCAATAAGAATACTGTCCGCGCTTTCGACTCTGCCGCTGTCCCAGACGGTTTCTTCAGCGGATACCTTCAGCTGATAGGAGGCCTGAACCGTATCATTCCGATCGCTCTGCAGCTTCCAGCTGAAGCGGGGTTTTATTTCATCGATGCCGATCGGATTATTTTTGTATTCAATCGATAAATCATAGAGTTTCAGCATGATAGTCTCCTTCCATCTCTTTCTCCCGCCTGCGGGAGGATGTCAGATAATGTCTGACCGGTTTTCAAAGAAGCCCGCAGGGCGCCTGCCCTGCGAACCTGACATGATTGATTAAAATTACTCTTCTGTTTTGAGAGCCTTGCGCTCATGAACTTCCTTCATGATATCCGCATACCTGCCTTCAAGGTCGAAGCGTGCCGTAAGGGCGAACATGATGACCAGAAGAACGAGAGGAAGGTAAATGGTGAAGGAGTAGATACCGTAGCGGACAGCGGTTGTCGCTGTGGCTGCAGCCGCGTCATAACCGACACCTGCCAGGATCCATCCGATCATTGCCGCGCCGAGGCCGCTTGCGATCTTGCCGCCGAAGCTTGACGCGGAAGCGGACATGCCGATGATCTTGTTGCCGTAGAGATAATCATTGTAGTCAGTCGCCATACTGTTCATACTGCCTACCAGGCACATCATCGGGATGGTGGCGAAACTGGGAAGCAGACCTGCTGTGAGAGTAACGACAAGGCTTGCCGGGAAGAATACACGGACGATGGCACCTGCGATACCGATTGCGAAGCTGATGAGCAGTGTCTTGCGGATACCGAACTTTTTGGCCATCGGTCCCACAGCGATGAAGCCGACAAAGGTAGGAATCAGACCGACAGCGCCCATGATGCCGACGAGATTGTCGTTGCCGAGGATCCATTTTGCGTAGTATGTGCCGGCAGCTCCGGAAATCGCGTAGATGATGTTGGAGAACAGGTTGACGATGAGAAGCAGAACCCAGTACTTGTTTCCGAACAGCATTTTGATGGACTGCATGAAGGGCAGATTGTCATCCGGTTTTTCTTCTGCGGCTGCCCTCTCTTCACTCTTGCGGTAAAGAATGAAGAGGAGCACAGCAGCGACCGCACCGACAACTACCGCGAACTTAATGTAAGCCGCCTGATCCGCGACACCGTTAGGACCGAGCGCGTTGGTAATCGGAACCAGGACGATGGCGATAATCATACCGATGACATAGCCGAAGATCGCGCGCCAGATACCCATCTTGTTGCGCTCTTCGATGCTCTTGGTGCGCATGACCATCAGGGAGTAGTAAGGAATTGAGATGGCTGTGTATACAACCGCGCTGGCAAAAAGGTTGGTCAACAGAGCGTAGACGAATTTTCCGCCTTCGCTCATACCCTTCGGCACGGTGAACAGCGCTACGATTGCCACGAATGTGGGAATTGCCATGCGGAGGAACCAGGGACGGCATTTCCCTTTCGGGGAGTTGCTGCTGTCCATGATCTTGCCCATGATGAGATCGGTGAATGCGTCGATGAACTTCGAAATCAGCGCGACATTCGCTGCTGTAAGTGCCGCAATACCAACTTTATCGGTGTAGAAGTAGGTGAGTGCTCCAACAAGACCGCTGATTGCGTTCAGGGCAAACTGACCGCCGGCATCCGCCAGGTAGTCGCCCATGCGCATGGTCTTCTGAATACCCATGCTGTCGAGACCGAGTTCTTTCTTAGCCATAGTTTCTATCTCCTTTCGGCTTTGTGTTTACACTTGAAGAATAATCGGTTGAAAGCGTTTTCTCTTACATATTTGTCTTATGTTTGCTATATTTGTTTTGTGTTAGAGATTGATTTATGAATTTTGCTGAAACAAAATACCTTTGCACACATATGTCGGATCTGTCCGGAATCCCTGTCCGCATATATAAAAACGGAGAACTGTTGTTTTCCAGATTCTCTGCCGGTTTTTCCGTAGACCCAGTCACTCTGTTCCTTGACGAGATCTTTGCTGTTTCTTCCCATGTCAGCTACTATGCGACACCGCAGTTTCACTATTACGGCATAGTCAATACCGATGACATGCAGATTGTGATCGGTCCGTCGTTTCAGATGACACCGGAAATCCAGATGCTTCATCAGATGGCATTCCGCTGTGATGTGCCGAAAGAAGAAACAGAAGATTTCATCAACGCTGTCAAAGCAATCATTCCCCTTCCCCTGGAAAGCTTTCTGTCCATGCTGTGCAGTCTGAATGTTGTTCTGAATCATGAGCAGGTCAATATCAATGACATTGTGATTCAGAATGAGATGCAGGAAACTCTGGAAATAGGCGCAAGGAATGAAAACATCCACCGGGTTGCAGAGGAAACACCTCCCGAACTTCCGCATAATTCCTATCATGTGGAACAGACGATTCTGCATATCATACGCAAAGGCGACACGGCTGCTCTCCGTCAGTATCCGCTTCCTCCGGTACGGGCAGGAAAGGTTGCAACGGAAGAACTGCGGCAGAGAAAGAATATTTTTGTAGTATCCGCTACGCTGTTTTCCCGTGCCGCCATTCAGGGAGGAATGGACATCAACCTTGCGCTGACGATGAGCGACCACTATATACAGCACTGCGAACATCTTCAGAACATCGATTCCATCAACAATCTGCAGTTCCACATGCTTATGGGATTTACAGGCCAGGTGGAGCGCATCCGTCAGAATACGCACGGTTCCAAGCTCGCAATGGATGTCGCCAACTATGTTCAGAATCATCTTTCCGAACCGATCAGTACGGAAGTTCTTGCGAGGGAACTGTATATGACCAGATCGGCTCTTTCCACACGGTTTCACAAAGAAACAGGTGAAACACTCGCGGTTTTCATCACAAAAGAAAAAATCGAAGAAGCGAAACGGCTGCTCCGGTACTCCGATAAAACCATGACACAGATCAGTTCGTATCTCGGGTTCTCCTCCCCTTCACACTTCTCGGGTGTGTTCAGAAAATATACCGGGAAGACACCGGTTCAGTACCGGGAGCAGCAT
>CAMOOA010000050.1 GCA_946621045.1 uncultured Erysipelotrichaceae bacterium | reverse complement strand
CTTTGAAACGGATGAACAAAAAAGATGGACGCATACGTTCCATCTCAAAAAGCATAACTTGTCGAAACCACAACCCCGCCGAAAAGAACTGCTCCTTCACCTTTGTGCTGTGCATAAAAAGGACGTGCCTTGCCGACGTAGTACATGATAATTCAACTCCGTTCTAATCCGAAAATGTTTCTACCCACATTGTACCGTAATGCAGGAAATCTTCAATCAAAAACCGGGTGAAATCATGAAAATAACGTGAAAATAAATAAATCTTATGAAAATGTTTTCATTTACGGAGTTCCACGACCCGGACCGGGTACGGGATCTCAATGCCGTTTTCGCGGAATGCGCGCAGGATGTTTTCCCGCACCTTTCCGTTTAATGCGTAATGTTCCTCACTGGTGCGCGTATAGACGCGGAAGCGCAGTTCAATACCGGAGTCAAGGAAGTCCGACACCACGACGCTTACCGGCGGTTCCCCTGCCCGTTTCTGTTCTTCCGTGCGCGGATCGACAAAGCCTTCCGTTTCCGAAACCGCTTTGATCAATACCTCCTTTGCCCGGTCGATATCCGTATCATAGGCAACCGACAGAACGATCTGCCGGGAGAAGAGATTGTTTTCCGTCCGCTTGTTTTCAACGATCTGCGAGTTCATGATCGAATTCGGAATGACAACCTGGGTTCCGTCATACGTCCGGATAATCGTATGCCGCAGGGTGATTTCCATTACCGTTCCGTTGATATCCTTTTCCGAAAGCTTGATCAGATCGCCCAGCCGGAACGGCTGATACAGTGCCAGAAAGAATCCGGCGATCAGATTGGAGAACGCCTCCTGTGCCGCAAAGGTGACAATGACCGCAATCAGAGAGGTGGCGCCGAGGATCGCCCGGCCGATTCCCGCCAGGAAGCGGACATCATTGAGGATCAGAAACAGCACGACCGCCCAGATGAGCGCGACAATCACATTGCCGATAAACTGGATCGGCGTCCGCGCATTGTCGCCGCGCACAAGCACTTCCTTCCGAATCGATTTGCGGATCATTTTTGTGACAACCAGTCCGAAGAAATAAAGCAGTACGGAACGCACCGCAAATACTGCCAGTCCGTTTTCAAAGTATTCTTCACCGAACGCAAGAAATTCTTCCATGGAGCCTCCTTACTTCAGCAGCCGGATACGCATTTTGTAATCCGGCATATAGGTCCGCACAACATCATAGAATGCCGGAGAATGATTCTGTACAAGGAAATGCGCGTATTCATGCAGAAGCACATATTCAAAACAGATCTCCGGGTAGTGGATCAGACGCGTGCTCAGCGTGATCACATGCTTTGCCGGATAACAGACGCCCCAACGGCTTGTCATATAGCGGGTCCTGATCACGGGGCGCGGTATGCCGTTTGCATCGCAGATCTGCACGTCCCATGCGGTCCGTGCCTCGTCTGCCATTTCCAGCAGTTTTTTATTCGCCGCCTTGCGGAATGCCGCCTCGATCCGCGCATCGGTTTTTTCCTTCAGAAAAAAGCGGATCTCCTCACCGTCAATCGTCACCGAGTCGCGGGATGCGGGTTCGCAGGTCACATGCCGCGGTTCTCCCAGCCACCAGATCGTATCGCCGCTGAGCCCTTCCCGGTTGACCTCCGCCTCCTTGCGGCGGCGAAGCTTCTGGTCAAGGATCCACGCTTCGTTCGCGTAAATGAGTTTTTCAATCTCAAACAGCAATGTCCAGCGCGGACAGGTAATCAGGATCTCCCCCTCTTTTCCGATCCGCAGGGTGATGCGCTTCACTTTCCTGCGGGTAATCGTCACCGGCTCATATCTTCCGCCGATCAGTACCTGCATCGATTCAGTTCTCCCATGTGCCGTACAGGTGATGGTACAGCGCGCCGATGAGATTTGCGTCATTGCGGAACCGGCACGGCACCACATCCGCCATGATCAGTGCGCTGTTCTCCGCCGGTCCAAACGGGAGCTTTTCATGCATGTCCCACAGCGCCTTCTTCAGATAATCAATGAGCAGCGGGTCTGCGGAGATACCGCCGCCGACCGCGATCTTCTCAAGGTTTAAGAGAATGCTGAGGTTATAGATCTGCACCGCATAGTCCGCCGCGATTTCACGCAGCACCTGCTTTGCGGTCTCATCATTGTCACGGATGCGCCGGAACAGTTCGATGCCGTCCAGCCCCTCTTCCGGTTCGCCGGTCGCCGCGGAAAGCTTGCGTCCGATCACCTTGTGGCCGTTGCGGCACCAGAATCCGTCAAAGGTATCGGTATGCTGATCATTCGTGCAGATATAGCTGTATTCCCCGGCGGAAAAGTCCTTTCCTACCAAGAGGCGGTCATTGAGAATAATGCCGCCGCCGATGCCGGTTCCGATGATCAGAACCGCACAGTCGTGACAGCCCTGCAGGGCACCTTTCCAGTGTTCCGCAAGCACTGCGGCCTTTCCGTCATTTTCCACGGATACCGGAAGATGCCAGCGCTCAAACATCTCCTTTGCGACATTCGTGCCGGCATTGAATCTCAGGGATCCGCCGGTCCGGCAGAACCCGGTCCGGTCATCCAGCATGCCCGGCATGGAAACGGCAATGCCTGCCGCCTCATTCCGGTACTGTTCCACGATCGGATCCAGCAGCCGGTAGAATTCCTCCTTGGAGCTGTCTCCGGACGGTGCAGGAATCTTGTCCTTATACAGGATCTCGGTTTCCTCATTCATCAATGCATACTTCAGAAATGTACCGCCCCAGTCAAATACGAGATAGTTTTTCATTTTGTTTTTCCTCCTGCTCTGCCGGTCACCGCCCTTGCCGTACGTGCGGTAAGGGTTTCCGGTATCGCTGTTCCGACTGTGATCCGGCACATGCCGGATGTCAGTCCTTCTGCACTTACTGTAATCGTCAGTTCTTCCGCCGCGCTGCCTGCCTGAATAACCGCAGCGGCTGCGCCGCGGAAGGTATCGCGCACGGCTTCATGATCCGTATTGTCCTGCATGGACTTCGTATCGGTCGGATCACCGCTGTCGCTGCCGAGAATCGTCCCGCTTCCTTCCAGGCGGAAGGTAAGCGTCCGGTCATCACTGCTTACCGGATTGCATGCCGCATCGACAAGGTACGCCCGCACATACGTAAGATCCCTGCCGTCCGCCGCAAGGTACCGGCGGTCTGTTTCCACACGGACCGCAGCCGGTTCGCCGCAGGTCGTGACCTTCTTTCTTCCGGAGGTCGACGCAATCACATTGCCGTCCGCATCATAGGCGACCGCTTCAAGCGTTCCGCTCCGGAAGCGGACCTTCTTCGTCCAGGACAGCGCTCCGTCATAGAGCCGGTATGTGTATCCGGCTTCTGTGGTCTTTGTTTCGGCAGTGACTCTTCCGAGTGATTTTCCGTTCAGAAACAGTTCCGCCGAAGGCGCATTGGTATAGACCGTCACCTCCGCATTTCCGAACAGGCTTTTTTTCAGGTTGTCCGGATTCCAGTCCGGAAGCACATGCAGTACGGTGATATCATCCCGCCACTGGCTCTGATAGAAGTAATAGGAATCCTTCGGAAAACCTGCCGTGTCAATGATGCCGAAGTAGGAACTGTTCGGCAGCGGCTCTGTTCCGGTGACGGAACCTGCATGCCAGCCGTTCCACGGCTCCGGCTCCCCGATGTAGTCAAAGCCGGTCCAGACAAATTCGCCGGCGATATAGTCCCGCTTTATGGTGTTGAGCCAGGCGTTCTGCGCCGTCATGCCCCACTCCACATATTCCCGGTCATACGCCGTGATCTGATGCGTCTTCCGATTGATGTCGAGCGTGCTGTATTCTCCGCGGGAGCCGAACGTGCTTGCGGTCTCACTGCCGTACAGGCACCATTCCGGATGGTCCCTGTGATATGCGTCCATGGTTTTTTCGGTTGCGTAGTTCAGTCCGACAATGCCGCCAGCATCGACTACCGCCGTATCCATCAGGATCTGTGTCTCACTTCCCTTTACCGTCATATTGTCCGCGATCGTTACGGGTATCGTATCGGTGAAGGTTTCGATCCATTCACTGAGAATGCGTGCATAGTTCGGATATTCCGAGGTGTCCCCGTCAATGTTTCCGAGTATTTCGTTTCCGATCGAGTACATTAACATGCATGGCTCATTGCGGGAATGCAGAACCATCTCCCGCACATCAAATGCACTCCACATCATGCCGGCTTCTCCGCCGGCAATTTCGTTGTCCGCAGTGATCTCTTCCAGAAATACCTTTCCGTAATCCTCCGTATTGTCATTCTTGGAATTTGACCAGGTATCAAACGCCTCTTCAATGACCAGGATTCCCCTTTCGCTGCATTCCTGCAGGAAGTATCCGTCTGCCGGATTATGGGCGCTGCGGATCGCATTGACACCCATATCCTGAAGCTGATCAAGGCGCGCATCCAGCGCCGCATGATATGCGGCTGCGCCGAGCGCACCGAAATCATGATGGAGACAGACCCCCTTCAGTTTCACCGGCTCCCCGTTCAGGTAAAACCCGGTCTCATTGTCAAAGGTCATCCAGCGGTAGCCGAATCGGGTATCCGTGCTGTCTGTCACATTGCCCTCTTCATCCAGCACTTCCGTGCGGCAGATATAGAGATTCGGATCATTCACTGACCATAACAGAGGATGATCCACCGTCAGAGTGTCCGCGATGGTTTCCGTTCCGTTTCCCTTCACCGGAAACGGTCCGCTTTCGGATTTACTGACAACCGCTCCTGTTTTATCAAGAATCGATGTACGGACCGACATCACCTTCGCTTCCGCCGCGTCATTTCCGACCGTCACCTCAACCGCAGTTTTCGCATGACCGGGATCTTCCGCAAGATCCGGCGTTTCGATATGAATGCCGTTGCGGGCAATGTACTGCGGTTCCGTTACGGTAAGCTTCACATCACGGTAGATGCCGCTTCCCGAATACCAGCGGCTGGAAGGCAGTTCGTTATTTACCTTTACCTCGATCACATTCTCTGTTTTGCCGTCCGCGGTTATTTCCTCGGAAATATCAAAGGCAAACGCAGTATATCCGTACGGATGGATTCCCAGCCGTTTTCCGTTTACGGAAATCTCCGCATTCTGATAAACCCCTTCAAATTCCAGCAGGATCCGTTTGCCGGCACACATTTCCGGAAGGATCAGCGTTTTCCGGTAATAACCGGTTCCGCCCGGCAGAAAGCCGCTTTCCGCTTCGTTCTCCGTGCTGTATTCCTGTTCAATGGACCAGTCATGCGGAAGATCAATATCCCGCCAGGCATTTTCCTGTTCGAGCCGGAACTGCCAGTGTGCATTCAGATCCGATGACCGTCCGGTCACAGTGAAAACATCCGGTTCTTCCGCCTTTGCGGAAACCGTGCCGAACATGCACTGAAGCGCGAGTGCGTACACAAAAAACAGTGATCGTTTCACGATATCTATTTTAGCAGATGTCCGCTTCCGCCTGTGCAGGGACTCCCTGCGTCGGCCGGAAAAGAAAAAAAGATGCGGCAATAACCGCATCCCTTATGACTGTTTCTGCGCTCAGTCCGCCTTCACACCTTCGGTTCTGAAGATGAACTTTACGCTGTCATTTTCATTGTCTGAAGTTCCGCTGAAACTCCGATATCCGGTTCCCGCATCACTGATCGCAGTAAGCCGGTCAAGCACATCCTCAAGCTCGCCGCCGAACACTTCCGCAAGCCGGTCAATTCCTTCGGAACGGAATTTGTCCATTCCTTCCAGAAGCTTCAGTGTTCCGTCATCCAGCTTCACCGCACCGTCATCCAGAAGGATCACGCCGTTCAGAAGTTCGGATGCGCCGTTGTCCAGATCGGCTGTGCCGGTTTTCAGATCACTGGTTCCCTTATGGAGCGCCGCTGCGCCGTTATCAAGTTCGGACGCACCGCTGTTCACATCGTCTGCGCCTTTTTTCAGCGCTTTGGCACCGGTATTCACCTGTTCTGCGCCGGTGCTGAGAGAATCCATTCCCTCTTTGAGCGTCTTGGCTCCGCCGGCAGCTTTTCCGGCGCCTTCATTCACTGTTCCGGCTCCGGCCGCAACCTGAGCAATGCCCTTCTTCAGTGTTCCTGCGCCTGTATCGAGCGTCTTTGCGCCGGCTGCGAGATCGGATGCGCCCTGCGCAACTGCGGCAGCGCCCTTCACAAGACCCGGGTTCTTTTCCGTTCCGTCTCCGTCAAGTCCGGCCGCAAGCTGATTCACGCCGGCATCCACCTTTCCGATTCCTTCGGAAATCTTCGCTGCGCCGTTTTTCAGCGCGGTGAGACCTGTTGTTTCATCCCCGATCGTCGTGTTGATGATTGCGATGGTTTCATCGATCTGGCTGACGATCAGCGCATCATTGGTCGACGGATTTGCGAGCATCGCGCTTACCGTCGCACTGTATGCCTGCTTTGCTTTTTCAAGTTCGGCTGCGGCGGTCTGCACATCTGCCGGTACGGTTTCATTTCCGGTCAGCACAAGCATGTCCTCCGCGGTTTCTGCGCCGGCTGCAGTGGGTTCGGCAGGTTCTTCTGCTGTGCTGTCTGCCGGCTGCGCTGCCTTCAGGCTCTCATTTTCCGCTTTCAGTGCGGCGATTTCCCCGTCCCGGGAACTAATTGTCTGATTGGCCTCCTCAACCTGCGCGGAAAGTGTCCGGTTTTCTTCCTGCAGGGAGCTGACCTGATTCTGAAGTTCCGTATTCTCTGCCAATGCGGCATCGAGTTTCGTCTGAAGTTCTTCTGCCTTGGCCTGCAGTTCAGGATCCGCGGCAGGCTGTTCTTCCTCAGCCGAGGCCTCATATTCTGCGACCTTTGCCTCGAGTTCACTGATCCGGTTCTGCAGTTCGGAAGTATCCTCTGCCGGGGTCTCGGGTTCTGCGTTTTCCTCCGGTTCGGGAACTGCTTCCTCACTGGCTTTCAGTTCCGCCTCGAGCTCATCGATCCTTGCCTGAAGCAGTGCCGAATTGTCTTCGGTTTCCGAAGTCTGCGTGATCTCTTCTGTATTTGCCTGTCCCTTCAGTTCTTCGTTTTCTTCCTGAAGGGTGTCAATGGTCTCTTTCTGATCGCTGATCGTCTCGTTCTGCGTGTCGATCGTCTTCTGCATGAGAGTCTGTTTCTGGGCTGCGGCAGCTTCTGCCTGGGCCTGTCCGAGCTTCTGCGCAGCGTTCAGAACATCCTGATACTGTTTGGCAAGAACGAGATCGCTGTCATAGCCGGCAGTTGTGCCGACTTCCTTGAACAGGCTCTTCTTCAGTGTTTCGAGGCCCTGTTTCTGAGTATTGAGTTCCTGAATCTTCGAACTGATCTGGGTACTCATGGCTTCTGCGCCGTCTTTCAGACTGACGCCGCCTTCCTCTGCCGGTTTTTCAATTCCGTCTTTGAGCTGGTTCACACCGGTCTGAAGTTTCGCCGTGCCGTCTGCGACAGACTTTGCGCCTTCCGCAAGCTTTTTGGATCCGGTCACTGCACCGGCAGTGCCTTTTTTCAGCGTATCCGCGCCTGCCGCAATCGCGGTGGTTCCGTCGGCCAGCTTCTTCGTTCCGGCCGCAAGCGTATCCGTTCCTTCTTTCAGGGCAGCGGCGCCTTCATCGATCTTCTTTGCGCCGTCGCTCAGGGTTCCCGTGCCTTCCGCAAGCGTCCCTGCCCCGGCCGCAAGTGCGTCGGTGCCTTCTTTGAGCGCGGAGGTTCCGTCGGCCAGCTGGGCAGCGCCGCTGTCAAGCTGTTCCGAACCGTCTTTCACTTTGCCGGTGCCGTCTTTCAGTGCGGATGCGCCGTTCTTCAGTTTGTCCGTGCCTTCCCGGAGTGCGCCGGTTCCGTCTTTCAGTGTCTGTGTTCCTTCGCTGAGCTGATCTGCGGCATCGGTGAGCTGGTCCATCTTTCCGGACAGCTCAGACATATCCGTATCACCGTCAATGGAGAAATCCTTAAGCAGATTATTTCCGGCGACAGTCATTGTCATACCGAGTTCAAATCCGGTCGTATCCGCCTCAAATTCGATATAGTCCGGAATTTCCTTATCCGAGATTTTTTCGGTAAGTTCTTCTGTATTCAGGCTTTCCTTCAGTCCCGGGAAGGCAATGCCTACCAGGAAGGAATTGG
>CAMOOA010000049.1 GCA_946621045.1 uncultured Erysipelotrichaceae bacterium | reverse complement strand
AACTGAAGAACGCGCTCACCAAAGAACGGATCGAGCGCATGAACAAGATCACCGCAAAGCTTGGTGAGAGCAATACTGCACGGAAGAGTATTCCGATTCTAGCAAACTATCTGTCGAATCAGGTGCGTGAACCTCCCCTCCCGCGCTTACGCTAAGAGGAAGGGGCTTCCAAGACACCTGAGGTGTATCAGACTTTCGTCTTTGTGCAGATACGGTCTCCATCCAGGCAGGCAGAACATGTCTTTCCTGTCCAGACAGGACTAACTGCACCCAAACTTATGTCGGGACAATGTCATGTTGTTTACCGTGAATGTGGTAAGTGAGGATTGCATTACCTCACGCAATGCGGAAGGAAAGTATCTTACAAATGACAAGCTTGCCTGGGCAGACACGATGGAAGAAGGCATCACCACATGGCGGCTGAATGCGCGCAACGGCGCATGGCAGCTACTTACGACCGGAGATGCCAGGCCAAAAGCCCTGGAAATCTACAAGGAGAATCTTTCGACCTATACCGCAGAGCCGCGTGATAACTTCTGTTTCAACTTCTATGAGCCTGTGACGGCCGGTGAACAGCAGCCGTGATATCTGTTCTCAGGGCCTGACAGCGGTAACCATAAACAGCGGAGTGGATGCGAAATTGAGCTGTTCCTCCCCGGACCAGACCCTCTGCCAGATTTCTTCGTCTGCGGCTGCGCAAAGTCCAAGACCGCCAAGCACGGAAAGATCCCAGGCCGGCCGGCGGACATCCGAAAGAGGAAGACGGCGGGCGATCTCTTCCATCACATCAAAGTTCTCACCGATATTCTGATCATTTACACCATGTTCCGCGCTGTTGCGGCGGTCCTGTTCATAAGCTGCTTTTGCGGCATCACTGAACAGATAGGCATACCAGTTGGCATCGAAATTGATGAGCAGGCCTCCCGGTCGGAGCACACGGGCCCATTCGGCATACGCCCGGTCCGGATGAACCAGATTCCAGGTCAGATTACGGCTGATGACCACATCAAAACAGGCATCCGGAAAGCTCAGGTTCTCGGTGTCCATCTCCATCCAGACAATGTTATCCGAGAGAGCTCCCGCGTTATGTCTTGCCTCTTCCAGCATTGCGGGGGTCAGATCAATGGCGGTAACCTGACAGCCGAGTTCACACAGAAGGATTGCGAAAAATCCCGGCCCGGTACCGGCATCCAGTACCCGCAGAGAAGAGGGTTCACGGTCCGGAAACTGTTTCCGGAGTTCAGAACGGATACAGCTGCGCCATTTTTCGCGCTGTTCTGTGCCCAGCTCTGTCTGATTGACGAGCGAATAGCTTTCCGCGCGTCCAGTCCAGTACTTCCGGTTTTCTGTAAGAATTGTTTTCTGAGACTTCATTTTCGGCAGCCTTTCTTCGCATGGTTCCGTGATGAAGACAGCAGGACAACGAATCCTGTAACGGCTGACGGTGTTTCCGGGCCGAAGCCGCATCACGGAAAAAGATCTCAGAAATCATATCACAGGGCACGTCTGCGTGCGTCCTGTTATCCCGTAAAAGAACATGTGTCAGGCGGCAGTGTCTGTTATAATGATACTGCACGGCAGGAAGCTGTGCAGAGTACGCAGAAGCGTATAGTGTCTTGAATTATTACAGAGCAGTCTGAAGTTTTGTGAACATATGCCAGAAGGTATGGTTTGACCGCAGAAGCGGGCAATTCATACCTTTTGTTTTATCTTATGAAAAATCAGGAAAGCGTTATGGAACCGATCAAACAGCGTGTGAAACAGTACTGGTCACAGCGGGCGGAAGGCTTTGAACAGCAGCGCCTGCGGGAATATGAAAGCGAAAAACGGAAGCGTTGGTCTGCCGAATTTCAGCGATACCTTCCGCAGGGAAAACCGCTGCGTATTCTTGATATCGGCACCGGCACCGGTTTCTTTGCCTGTCTGCTTGCGGCGGAGGGGCATGAAACGACCGGAATCGACCTCTCGCCGGAGATGCTTTCTCATGCGGCGCATATGGCTTCTGTTCTGGGTCTGAAGGTGCAGTTTCTTCTGATGGATGCGGAAGAAACGGCATTTGAACCGGAACTGTTTGATGCGGTGGTGACCCGCAACCTCACATGGACGCTGCCTCATCTCGACCGTGCATACCGGGAGTGGTACCGGATCCTGAAACCGGGCGGTGTGATGATCAACTTTGACGCGGATTACAATGCAGCTCTGCAGAACAAAGAGCACACAGAGCTTCCCGAAAACCACGCCCACAAGCTGGTGCCGGAATACATGATGAAGGAAAACAACGCGATTACCAGAGAAATCGGAGCTCTGCATCAGCCGCGCCCGGAATGGGATATAAAGCTGCTGAAGGAAGCCGGATTTACGAAGGTGATCACGGATCCCGAGCTGTACCGGCGTATCTATGCGGAAATCGATGAATTTTACAATCCGGCGCCTGTCTTTACAGTAGCCGCATACAAACCGGCGGGAGAGAAAGGCTGAGCGATGAAACATTACGCAGTAAAGCGTTTATTACAGCTGATTCCGATTCTGTTTGCGATTACGTTCCTGTCTTATGGCATGATGCGGATCGCGGGCAGTGATGTGGTCGAGCAGAAAATGGAGAATACCAGCGGAACGGTTTCCCAGGAGATGATTGATTCCGCGCGGGAGGAACTCGGTCTCGACAAGCCGTTTGTCGTGCAGTATTTCACCTGGCTCGGAAACCTTGTCAAAGGCGATATGGGAATATCCTATGTCTCCGGGAAGCCGGTCTTTTCAACGTTTGTATCGAAGCTTCCCGCAACTATCCTGTTAACTGCCGTATCGATCATTCTGACCGTTGTGATATCAATTCCGCTCGGGATATGGGCGGCTGTGAGGCAGAATACCGTGACGGACTATCTGATCCGGACTGCGAGCTTTATCGGAAACTCGCTTCCGAATTTCTTTGTTTCACTGCTGCTGATGTATCTGTTTGCCATCCGGCTGAACTGGTTTCCGGTCATTTCGAGCGGCGTCAGTATGAAGAGCGCCGCGTTGCCTGCCTTAACGCTTGCCATACCCATGTCTGCCAAATATCTGAGGCAGGTGCGGGCAACGGTGCTGGATGAGTTAAGCAAAGACTATGTGATCGGCGCAAAGGCAAGAGGCGTGAAGTTTTCCGTTACGCTGGTGAGCAGTGTGCTGAAGGCTTCGCTTGTGACAATCATCACCCTGCTGACACTGTCCATCGGCTCCCTGCTCGGCGGCACTGCGATCGTGGAATCCATCTTCATGTGGGACGGCGTCGGAAAGATGGCAGTTGATGCGATCAACATGCGTGATTATCCAATGATTCAGGCTTACGTCATGTGGATGGCGATTATATATGTCGCAGTCAATCTGATCACTGACCTGAGCTACCGGTATCTGGATCCGCGAATCCGGCTGGGAGGATTGGAATCATGAGCGCGCCGGTAACCGTCCGTGTGCAGAATGTCCGGAAGAATACGGTAAAGACCAGACTGCTCTTCTTTCTGGTCCTGGCAGCGATTCTGCTGGTGATTACCGTTTTAGCGGACCGGATCGTACCGTATGATCCGTACGCGCAGGATCTGAGCCTGGCCCTGCGTCCGCCGTCTGCGGAACATCTGATGGGAACGGACCGGTATGGACGTGACATGTTCTCACGCGTTGTTGTGGGAGCGCAGGTCAGCATCTTCTCCACGATGGTCCTCGTCGCAGTGATTTCCATATTCGGCACCCTCATCGGAACGCTGTGCGGGTGGATCGGCGGAGTAACAGATGCGGTCATAATGCGGATCTCCGATGTCTGTCTTGCATTTCCGGGACTTGTGTTTGCGCTGGCGATTGCGGCGCTGCTGGGCGGCGGAGTATCCAATGCCGTGTTTGCGCTTGCGGTGATCAGCTGGCCGAAGTATGCGCGGGTTGCCAGAAGCCAGACGCTTGCGCTGAAGAATGCGCCGTTTGCGGAAGCCGCAAAACTATCCGGATGCACTTCCGCGCAGATGATCGTGCGTCATATTCTTCCAAATATCATGGGACCGATCCTTGTGACGGCAATGCTGGATATCGGAACAATGATGATGGAGCTTGCAGGACTGAGTTTTCTCGGACTCGGCGCACAGCCGCCGACGGCAGAGTGGGGCAATATGATGAGCAACGGACGCAGTATGCTGCAGACATATCCGTGGCTGGTGCTCTCACCGGGTTTTGCGATCTTTCTTACCGTTGTGGTATTCAATCTGCTCGGTGATACCGTAAGGGATTATCTGGATCCTGCGAACTCATACAGGCAGTGATCCGGAAAATACAGAAGTTCAACAGAGAAGGGAAAGGAATTTACAGTATGAAACAGATTCAAAGACTTATTACAGCATTGTGCCTGACACTGAGTCTTGCGGCATGCGGCAGCGGATCGGCAGCGCCCGCAGACACCGCGTCGGGGACAGAGGCTGCACAGGAAACTGCAGCCGCGGCGGGCGGAAAGAAGACGTTCGTTTTCGGCGACACAACCTTTAACGCGGAAAACGAAGAACCGGACATCAATCCGCATTACGCATATTCCGGATGGCCGTGCATCCGCTACGGCGTCGGCGAGACACTGATGAAAATCAATGATGACGGCACGCTCTCCCCGTGGCTTGCGGAAAGCGCGGAATGCACAGACGGCGCCAACACGTGGGAAATCGTGATCAAGGATAATGTCTGCTTCTCCAATGGAAAGAAAGTGGATGCGGCAGCGGTAAAAGACTGCTTTGAGCATCTGATTGAAGTGCATGAGCGCGCTGCGGACAATCTTAAGATTGCCTCGATGGAAGCGGACGGACAGAAACTTACAATTGTTACTTCCGAGCCGAATCCGGTTCTCATGAACTACCTCTCCGAGCCATACGGCTGCATCATCGACATGGAGGCCGGAATTCCGGAGAACGGCTGTGTGACCGGCACCGGACCATATGTCGCAACGGAAGTTGTCACGGATGATCATGTGAATCTCGTGAAAAACGAAAACTACTGGGACGGAGATGTGCATATTGATGAGATCAAAGTCCGCACGATCTCAGACGGCGACACCCTGGCAATGGCGCTGCAGTCCGGCGAGATTGACGCGGCATACGGCATGGCATATGCAAGCTATCCGCTGTTTGAAAATGACAATTACAAATTCTCAAGCATTCAGACAAGCCGTTGCTTCTGGGGCATGATGAATTTTGCGTCTGATATCATTCGTGATCCTGCAGTCCGCAAGGCAATCTGCCTCGGCATTAACAAACAGGGATTTGTAGATGTGCTGCTGAACGGTTACGGTTATCCGGCGGAAGGCGCATTCCCGGACACTTTCTCCTTCGGAAAGGGTGTAACGGGCGAACCGTATGATCCCGAACAGGCGAAGGAAATCCTTGAGGAGGCGGGATGGAAGGATACCGACGGCGACGGCATCCGTGAAAAAGACGGGCAGAAGCTCTCCATCCGCTGGCTGACCTATCCGAGCCGTCAGGAGCTTCCGCTTCTTGTCGAATCTTCTCAGGCTTCGCTTAAGGAAATCGGCATTGAAGTCATTCCGAACGTTACCAAGGACCATAACAGTATCCGCAAGGATCCGACTGCCTGGGATGTCTGGTTCAGTGCAAATGTCAACGCAGGTCTCGGCGATCCGGCAAACTTCTTTGATACCTACTGCCTGGACAACTCGATCAAGAATTCCGGCGGTCATCATTCTGACCGGCTGGAAGAGCTTGCAGTGCAGCTGCGCGGAACGTTTGATCCGGCGGAGCGCAGTCAGATTGCGGTGGATATGCAGAAGGAGCTTCTGGATGATAACTCCTATGTCTTCTGTTCCTTCCTGCGTATGAGCATGATCATGAAGGCAAACGTTACCGGTCTTGAAGCGCACGCATGCGATTTCTATGAGCTGACTGCAGACCTGGATATCAACTGAGCAGCAGCGCTGTCCGATGGAGAGGTATTCTCCGTCGGACAGTTCTTTCAGGTACAGTGAAATTCAGAGAAAGGAGGTCTGTTCATGTCTGTTTTGCTGGAATACCGGAATGTGGAGATCTCCTTCAACGGTACACCGGTTGTTCATGATGTGAGTTTTCCGCTTCATGCCGGTGAGATACTGGGTCTTGTGGGAGAGTCGGGATCAGGCAAGTCCACGCTGATCCGGGCCGCGATGGGACTGCTTGGCAGAAGCGGAATGGTTACGCGCGGGGACATCTGGTTTGAAGGGAAGAACCTTCCGGATCTTCCGGAAAAGGAGATGCGCCTCATCTGCGGAGAGAAGATCGGCATGATCTTTCAGGACTGCGGAGCCTCTCTCAGTCCGATCCGCACGATCGGCGAGCAGATTGCGGAAAGCATGGCTGCCCATCATAAGACCGACCGCGCTGCCGCGAAAGCACAGGCCATGGAGCTGTTTGAAAAACTGAATTTCAGAGACGGGGAACGCGTGTGGAACAGCTATCCGTTTGAACTTTCGGGAGGGATGAACCAGCGCGCAGGAATCGCCATCGCAATGTTAATGAATCCGGCAGTACTGCTTGCGGATGAACCGACTTCAGCACTTGATGTGATCATACAGCGGCAGGTCGTCGAGGAGATGCTGCATGTGCGGGATGTTTTCGGCACCGCGATTATCATCGTGACGCATGACATCGGCGTTGTATCCGCCATGGCGGACAGTGTTCTTGTTCTGCAGAACGGCTGTATGAAAGAGTACGGCAGGGCAGAGGATGTGCTGAACCATCCGAAAGATGATTACACAAAGAAACTGCTGAGCGCTGTGCCCAGACTTCGGAGGAAATAAATGGAACCGGTTCTGAATGTTGAAAACCTGTCCAAATCATTTTCGCGAGCCGGAAAAGAGGCGTTTTTCGCCGTGGATCATGTCAGCTTTTCCGTAATGCCGGACGAAATTCTCGGCATTGTCGGGGAGTCCGGTTCCGGAAAATCGACGCTGGCAAGACTTATCACAAGGCAGATCGATGCGGATACAGGAATCATTGAACTTGGCGGAACAGAGATTACCGGCTTAAAGGGAAAACAGCTGATTCCGGTATACCGGAAGATACAGATGGTATTCCAGCAGCCGATGGGCTCGTTTGATCCGAGGCGAACGCTCGGAGACGGCATCTGCGAGAGTCTCAGAAACCAGGGAATTGCGAAAGCAGAGCGGGAAGAAAAAGCATGTTTTCTTCTGGAACAGTGCGGACTTTCCGAAGATTTTCTGAAACGCTATCCGCATCAGGTTTCGGGCGGGCAGTGCCAGCGTGCCGCGATCGCACGGGCATTGATGTGCGACCCGGAGATTCTGATTTTCGATGAAGCGACATCCGCGCTGGATGTGACAGTGCAGAAACAGATCGTGGAACTGCTTATGAAACTGCAGAAAGAACGGAAGCTTTCATATCTCTTCATCTGTCATAACCTGGCGCTGGTACAGATGTTCTGTGACCGGGTAATGGTCCTGTATGACGGCAGGATTGTGGAACAGGGAACGCCGGAGGATGTGATCCTTCATCCGAAATCGGAATACGCAGGTCGTCTGGTTAATGCAATCTTCTGACCGGCGAAAAGTGCCCTGCTTCGCAGAACACGGAATAACGAATCTGTGCCGCAATGGATGCGGGTCTGACAGATGACGATACAGAAAAAGGAGCAGCATGATCTGTGCCGCTCCTTTTCATCAGAATGGAGCGCTGACCGGGGAGATTCCGGTCAGTCCTCAATTGAACCTCCACCTCCCAAATGCATTCGCATTATGGAAGGGGATTCCTGGGACTGTGATCCAAAGCAGTATTAGCCCTGAGAACCCCGCGACTTCAGTCGTCGAGAGCAGTCAGAAACTGGCAAGAACAGTAATAGCCAGAATGCTGATCGAATATAATATGTAACCATCAAGAGCTGAAGACACGAAGGAGCCGGACATTGTTCCGGCTTTTTTTCAGGTGACTAATCACAAATCTAATAAACAAAATGCCGCAAATCCGTTAAATGAAATACAGCAAATTAGATAAATAGAATATGTAATCCCTCTCGCGCTAATTACAAACTGGCAAGAACAGTAATGAGTATTCTCTTTATCGAGATTAATATGTAAACATCAAGAGTTGAAGACGCGAAGGAGCCGGACATTGTTCCGGCTTTTTGCATGTC